>CAYXQV010000406.1:0-1951 GCA_964467505.1 uncultured Hyphomonadaceae bacterium
ACGCCCATACCGATCAGGTTGGAGCGGTGAATGCGCTCATAGCTGCCGGCAATCACGGCTTTCACGCCAAGCAGGATCGTGCCCTTGGCCGCCCAGTCGCGCGAGGAGCCGGTGCCATACTGCTCACCCGCCATCACCACCAGCGGCGTGTTCTCGGCGGCATATTTCATCGCCGCGTCATAAATCGCCATCTGCTCGCCGCCTGGCTGGTGCAGCGTCACGCCGCCCTCGACACCGGCAACCATCTGGTTCTTGATCCGGATATTGGCGAAGGTGCCGCGCATCATCACTTCATGATTGCCGCGCCGCAAGCCATAGGAATTGAACTCCAGCGGGGGAACCTGATGGTCCTGGAGGTAGCGCCCGGCAGGGCTGTCGGCCTTGATCGCGCCCGCCGGCGAGATGTGGTCGGTCGTGATCGAATCGGCAAACAGGCCGAGGATGCGGGCCGACGCCACGTCTTCCTGAGCATCGGCCTCAAGCGACATGCCCTCGAAATAGGGCGGGTTCTGCACATAGGTCGAGCCAACCGGCCAGGCATAGGTCTCCCCGCCCTCGACCTTGATCGCCTGCCAGCGCTCATCGCCCTTGAACACATCGCCATAGCGCGAGCGGAACATTTCCGGCGTCACTGATGCGCGCATGACATCGGCAACTTCCTGGCTGGTCGGCCAGATGTCCTTGAGGAAAACGTCATTGCCGTCGCGGTCCTTGCCGAGCGGCTGGGTCGCGACATCGACCTGCATCGAGCCGGCAATCGCATAGGCCACCACCAGCGGCGGCGAGGCGAGGTAATTGGCGCGCACATCCTGGCTGATCCGGCCTTCGAAATTGCGGTTTCCGGAAAGCACCGAGGCCGCGACCAGGTCATTGTCACTGATCGCTTTCGAGATCGCCGGCGGCAGCGGGCCGGAATTGCCGATACACGTGGTACAGCCATAGCCGACAAGGTTGAATCCGAGCGCGTCGAGATCATCCTGCAGGCCGGCCCGTTCGAGATAGTCGGTCACCACCTGGCTGCCCGGCGCGAGCGAGGTCTTGACCCAGGGTTTGACGCTGAGGCCTTTCTCGCGCGCTTTCTTTGCCACAAGGCCGGCGGCCAGCATCACTGAAGGGTTCGACGTGTTGGTGCACGAGGTGATGGCGGCGATCACGACCGAGCCGTCATGCAGGTCGAAATCATGGTCATCGACCGCGAAATGCTCAACCTCGCGCACGGTGTTTACATTATCGGCGCCCTCATCGACAAACCGGCGTTCTCCATTCGTCGCGGCGGGAACTTTCGGGTCGCGCCGGCCACCGCGAATATCGATCACCGCATCGCCGAAGGCCGAAGCGGCATGACTGAGCGCGATACGGTCCTGCGGGCGTTTCGGCCCGGCCAGCGAGGGCTCGACGGTGGCCAGATCAAGCTGCAGCGTATCGGTGAAGACCGGGTCGGCCATATCAGGCGCCCAATAGCCCTGCGCCTTTGCATAGGCCTCGACGAGTGCAACGCGCTCCGGGTCGCGGCCAGTATCGGACAGGTAGCTGACGGTCTCGTCATCGACCGGGAAGAAGCCGCAGGTCGCGCCATATTCCGGCGCCATGTTCGCGATGGTCGCCTCATCTTCAAGCGTGAGATGGGCCAGCCCCTCGCCAAAGAACTCGACGAACTTGCCGACAACGCCCTTCTTGCGCAGCATTTCCACGACGGTCAGCACCAGGTCGGTCGCGGTTGCGCCTTCAGGCAATTTGCCGGTCAGCTTGAAGCCGATGACTTCCGGAATCAGCATTGAGACCGGCTGGCCAAGCATCGCCGCTTCCGCCTCGATGCCGCCCACGCCCCAGCCGAGCACGGAAAGGCCGTTTATCATTGTCGTGTGGCTGTCGGTGCCCACGCAGGTGTCGGGGTAGGCGACCGTCTCGCCGCCCTCTTCCTTCGTCCAGACGGTCTGGCCGAGATATTCAA
>CAYXQV010000407.1:0-1946 GCA_964467505.1 uncultured Hyphomonadaceae bacterium
AGCTCGCGAATACAGTATTCGGCTTTCCCCTGACAACTCCATCATAACCGCTAGCCCGGATTTCTCAAACATAGTGGGTGCATCGGGGCGCGAACTCTGAGAATTTCGTTTTGCAACAAAGTCAAAGCGCAGAGCGAAAGGTGTCCCCGATGCAAACAGAGTGTAACGCCGATTTGTTTGGTTTTTCCAGAGTGGAAAAACGCGTTGTTGTCGCGGCCTTTGACGGCGGCGCTGTCACTTCGGACGCCGGCGGGCTCTTGCTGGGGGCGAGCGACCGGCGGATCGGATTGATCAACCGCTTTGCCGGTTGCTTCGAGGATCATCGCCGCCGCGACCTGATTGAGCATGATGTGGCGACCCTCGTGGCGCAGCGCGTGTTTGGTCTTGCGCTGGGCTATGAGGACCTCAACGATCACGATCATCTGCGCCATGATCCGATAATGGCGGTGCTTGCGGGCAAGCTGGCGACACACCGGGCGGACTGCGCGCCGGTTGCCGGAAAGAGCACGCTGAACCGGCTTGAACTGAGCCGGGCGGAGCCGACCCGGTATCACCGGATCAGCCATGACCCGGACGCGATTGAAGCCCTGTTCGTTGATCTGTTCCTGGAAGCTCAGCCGCGTGCGCCGGGCCAGATCATCCTGGATCTGGACGCAACCGACGATCCCCTGCATGGCCATCAGGAGGGCCGGTTCTTCCACGGCTACTATGACGGCTATTGTTATCTGCCACTGTACATCTTCTGCGGCCGGCATCTGCTTGCAGCAAAACTGCGGCCGGCCAATATCGATGGCGCCGCCGGCGCGCTGGAAGAGGTTGTCAGGATCACCCGGCAGATCCGTGAGCGCTGGCCGCGGACACGGATCGTGCTGCGGGCCGATTCCGGGTTCTGCCGGAACGATTTGATGGACTGGTGTGAAAACAACCGTGTCGACTATGTTTTCGGGCTTGCCCGAAACGCACGCCTGGTCGGGGCGATCAGCCAGGAGCTGGAAAAGGCCGAGCAGGCGAGCCTTGCGAGCGGCAAGGCGGAACGGGTCTTCAAGGACTTCGACTGGACCACATTGAAGAGCTGGACCCGCACACGCAGGGTTGTCGCTAAGGCGGAATGGACGGGCGGGCAGGCCAATCCGCGCTTTGTGGTCACGTCCCTGAAATCCGGAGAATGCGGCGACCGCCACCTTTATGAAAAGGTCTACTGTGCCCGTGGTGAGATGGAGAACCGGATCAAGGAATGCCAGACGGATCTTTTCTCCGACCGAACCTCGACGGCGAAGATGGCGTCCAATCAGTTGCGCCTGTGGTTTGCCTCGATGGCGTACGTTCTCATCTGCGCCCTTCGCCGTATCGGGCTTGCAAACACCCAGTTCGCAAATGCGTCCTGCGGCAGTATCCGGCTCAAACTCCTGAAGGTCGGCGCACGGGTACTGGTCTCGGTAAGGCGCATCAGGTTCGCCATGGCGTCTGATCATCCCTGGGCCCGCGAGTGGGCCCAGGTGCACCAGAAACTGTCCGCCGCCTGAGCGCTCCCGCCTCGTCCATCCCATCAACAAAAGAGGACAGTCGAACACCAGGAAACACCGCCTCAAACAGGCGGTGATCGCAGACACGCGACCGCCAAAGCCTGCACATTTCAACTCCGAAAAACTTCAGGCTAACGAACGTCAATCTGGACCTCTGTGAGAAATCCGGGCTAGCAGGCTGATGAAAAACGCAAAGGGACTGTTTCTGAAACGCCCCCAGACATCCGACTGTCCCGGGCTTGACCCGGGATCTGCCTGTTTGCGGCCCGCACGCGGGACACCCCGGATCAGGTCCTGGGCGGTCGGGACAGGAAGGACTGTCTTGAAACAGATTAGAAAACCTGACGGTGCGGTTTTCAGCAACCGCGCTAGCGCTTGGAGAACTGGAAGCTGCGGCGGGCCTTTGCGCGTCCATATTTCTTG
>CAYXQV010000408.1:0-1944 GCA_964467505.1 uncultured Hyphomonadaceae bacterium
GATCAGGCGCTGGAGACGATCCGGCGCGCGGCTGCGCTCGATCTTGCCGATGATGATACCCTGCCGGAGTTCTGAGATGGCCAAACCGCGCGTAAACCTTCGACTGCCCTACAGGCTGCACGCCGAGCTTGAACGCCGCACCGCCATGCCGGGCGTGACCAAGGCCAAAGTCGTGGAAGACGCGCTTAGCCGCTATTTCGACCCGGAAGCCAATCTGGTGCTGGAGGAACGGCTTCTTCGCCGCATGGACGCCTTTGACCGGCGTCAGGGCGAGATTGAGCGGGATACCGCCCTATGTCTCGAAACGCTCGCCCATTTTGTCTTTTACTGGCTGACCCGGACCGAGCCGATCCCCGAGGGCGAGCGCGACGCTGCCCACGCCCTTGGCCAGAGGCGCTTTGACCATTTCATTCAGCAGGTGGCCAAGAAGCTCGGCAATGAGCGGGGTGTGGCAACGCGGCTGAATGGGATACCAGGTCAGGGTACGGATCACGTGAACCCTGCATCAGATTAAATCATGTTGGAACGTCCGCTTCAGGTGCGGAGTTTTGAACATTAATCACGACGCGTTGAGGCTCAGGGCCTTGTCCGCGTCAGCGTGTTCAAATGCATCAGCGTACACACCAATATCGCCCGGCGAGGCGCCCTCATTGCGTAGCGACTGCTTCCAGTTTCTCGAGAGTGTTTCAGCCATAGTCTTCGCGGTTCGTGCCGCCTCTTGCGGCGTCAGCTCGAAGAACACGCATGCCTCCAAAGCGATATCGAGCGACGCGTCAAATGATCCGCCACGCACGATCCCTGTCTCCAGAACACGGTGCCGGGCGGGCGAGGGATTGATGTCGAAGGCAGGCGACAGTCGCCAGCGATCGCTGCCTGCATAGATGAAGCCATGGTTCTTCAGATGATCGTCGGTATTGGAGACAAGGATTGTGAACACGATCCGCCGCCAGAGTTCGTGAAGGTCTTCGATCGGGTTACTGGAAATCTGCCGGATCAGGTCGGCAATGTCTGTATAGAAGCCACCCGCCTCGCTCTGCCAGTCGAGCGCGGTGCGCGCGGAGATATACGGGATACGGGTTTCGCCCCTGCGGTCGAACCGTCGGATGAGTGCAACAGGATGATCGCTGCCTGCCAGTTCCAGCCTCGCTTCGGCCGCGCGTAGACCGCACATCGCCGCAAGCTTCAGCGTTGCGACTTCCGCGCGTTCAATGGGTTTGGCATCGCGTTCCGACGTGAACTTGGCGATCCAGAGATGACCTTCGCCTTCGACATTGGCTTTCGGGCGGGCGCCGCCGAGCGAGCCTGCAACACCTGCAAGGTCGCGCGCTTCCTGCTCGGCACCGCTCGGGTCACGCTCAAAGCGCTGCGCAAGCGCCCTCAGACGTTCGAGCTCCACGAGGCGCGGGATGGGCGGAGACAGATCGGATAGCGGCTCCATGTCCGGCCCCAGGAACCGCAATGCGCCTTGCCGGGTCCGATCATCCGACAGCACAAGAAAATCGAATTCGGTCAGCCCATCCCCGAGAGCCTTGCGCATGAGTGCCCGGCCCCAGGAATCCGGCGCGGCGTCGGCAAAGCATCCCGAGAGCGCCGAGCGCCTGTCATCCTTGCCAGTGCTGTAATGACCGCCTTGCCGTAGCGGTAGTGCAGGCGACAGTGCGAAACGGTCAGGCGCTTTGAGCCATGTGTCCGCATACTCAAACTGCGAGTGCTGGCGGCGGCCATCGCTCTCGAAGCGAAGCGTACCGACAACTCGTTTGCTCTCTCCAATGGCGACAATGGCTTCAGGCATCTAGAAGCCCACGCCTTCGACGTCCTCATCGTCTGGTGTTTGTCGCTGGCCTTTTGGAAGACTACCCGGTTTTGATCCTCGCTTGCTGTCGATCCGTTTTGGAAGCGCCTTCTGATCGAGGAGCAGGCCGGTATCGTCGGTGCCGGGATCGA
>CAYXQV010000409.1:0-1941 GCA_964467505.1 uncultured Hyphomonadaceae bacterium
CACGCGGGCTGTCTCACCGCTCTGAACGCAGGAACCACAGCCGGGCTGCGCCCTGCTCGCGCGTGTCGATCAGGTCCCAGCCGTCCGCATCAAGCCTCTCATCGCGCCGTGTCTCGACAACCGCCAGCGCGCCCGACCTGACCCAGCCGCCGGCACCCAGCACGTCGAGCGCCTTGTGCGCCATCCCCTTGCCATAAGGCGGGTCTAGAAAGGCGACATCGAACGGCGCGCCCAGACTGGCGGGCCGTCGTCCGAGATCTGTCGCCGAGCGCCGGTGCAGCCGGGTCGCGCCATAAAGTCCCAGCGCCTCGATATTCTCCCGGATCGCGCCGCGCGCACCGTGATCGGTCTCGACGAACAGACAGAATTGCGCGCCGCGCGAGATCGCTTCGAATCCAAGCGCGCCCGAGCCGGCAAACAGGTCGATGACGCGCACGCCTTCCAGCATTGGCGCCCAGTCGGCATGGGCGAGGATATTGAACAAGGCCTCGCGCGCACGCTGGGATGTCGGGCGCGTGCCCGTGCCCCTGGGTGCGGCAATTGCCCGCCCGCCAAACCTGCCCGCCACGATACGCATGTGCGCGCAAACTCCTTTTCCATCCGCAGCCGGCTGGTGTAGCATCATAGGCTTGAGACAGGGAGGCGCGAAATGAAGATCACGGAAAGCGACGAGGGCAGCTCGCGCATCATCCAGTATGACAATCCGCCACGCGGCTACATGACCGGCGAGGGAGCCGGCGCGCTCGCCGAGTCGGTCAGGCGCGCAGCTGCAGACGACGGCGTGCGCGCGATCATCCTGACAGGAACAGGCGACGTCTTCGTGCGCCACTATGATGTTGCCGAGATTGTCGCTGCCGGCGAGGCACTTCAAGCAGGCAAGATCACGGCGGACAATTTCCAGGCCGGGCCTTTCATCGAACTCCTCGATGGTGTCAGCCAGGCGCCCAAGCCGGTTATCGCGGCCATAAACGGCACCTGCATGGGAGGCGGCTTCGAGCTGGCACTGGCCTGCGACATTCGCGTGGCAAGTGACAGCGTGACCGAAATCGGCCTGCCGGAAACGCGGATCGGGATCTTTCCCGGCGGCGGGGGAACCCAGCGCCTGCCGCGGCTGATCGGAGAGGCCGCCGCGCTCGATTTCATCCTGCGTGGCACTGTCGTGGATGCCGAGGATGCCTGGGCACTGGGCCTTGTTCACGAATTCGGAAGCGATGCGCTTGCCGATGCACTGGAAATCGCCGGCGAGCTGGCCAGCCGGGGCGCAGACGGACTCGCGGCGGCCAAGAGGCTCGTGCGCAGCGCTGCGGACACGTCGCTCGCTGACGGGCTGGCGGCAGAACGCGCCGGTTTTGCCGAAGTCCTCACCTCTGACAGCGCCATGGGGGCAATGCGGGAATTTCTCGATGGCGATGGTGACATCACCATATGAGCCCGCGCGAAGCGATGCAGCACGCGCTCGAAATTGCGCGCCGGGCGGGCTTGTCAGGCGAGGTTCCGGTGGGCGCCGTGCTGGTCGATCCGGCGAGTGGCGAGATTGTCGCACAAGGGGCCAACCAGCCGATCGCCGCGCACGATCCAAGCGCCCATGCCGAGATCGTCGCCCTGCGTGCGGGCGCAGGAAAACGCGGCAATTACAGGCTCACCGGCCTTGAGCTTTATGTGACGCTGGAGCCGTGTGCCATGTGCGCCGGGGCGATCAGCCTTGCGCGGATAAGCCGGCTGGTCTTCGCCGCGCGCGATGAGAAAGGCGGCGCGGTGCTTCACGGACCGCGCCTGTTCGAGCAGCCCACCTGCCACTGGCGACCGGAAGTGGTGGAAGACACCGCACATGCTGAGGCCGCCGGCGCACTCCTGGTGGATTTTTTCCGGGCAAGACGCGAAACAAGGCGGTGAGACAAGACAAGCCTCAGTCTTTCATTTTATGCCAGCCCGACGCTTTAC
>CAYXQV010000410.1:0-1939 GCA_964467505.1 uncultured Hyphomonadaceae bacterium
CAGCGAGGCGATTCCCTTCCGCGATGTCGCACAGGGGCCCGACGGCAAGCTTTACATCGCCACTGCAGAGCTCGACGGGCGCATCTTCAGGGTCGATATCACCCAATAGACTGGCGCCGCGCCGCAAAATGCAGCCCTGGGCGTGATCCATGTGAGGGCCGCAGGCCCGATACGGGGTCAAAACAAAAACCAGCCCTGAGCGCGATCCATGTGAGCGCAGCGATACGGGATCAAAACAAAATGGTGGAGCCAGGCGGAATCGAACCGCCGACCTCGTCATTGCGAACGACGCGCTCTCCCAACTGAGCTATGGCCCCGAAACCGGGTTTGTGGGAACGCGTCATTTATCCCTGCTTGGCGGGCTGCGCAAGAGAGCCGGGCAGGGCTTTTTCATGTCCCCTGCAGATTGAACCGTGCGATTGCGCCGCGAGGGTGACAGTGGCTGCCAACTGCCTTATCGCTGCGCGCATCGAACCAACGCCACCTGACGGGAGGTCTGTCATGACCAGATCCATTATTGCAACCGCCGCACTCGCGCTCGTCATTGCCGCCTGCAATGGAAGCGCTCCGGCGCCAGACGATACCCAGCCGGTCGATGACGAGGCGTCGCAGCCCGGCGAGACGAGCATCAACAAGCTGGGCGATCTCGTGCCTTGGAACGGTGCGCGCGACGGTGTCCAGCTAACCGATAGCGGCCTGCAATATCTCGTCATCTCCGAGGGTCCCGCAGACGCGCCGAGCCCGAGCGTGCGCGACACCGTCGAGGTCATGTATGAAGGCCGGATCGCCGACACTGGCGAGAAATTCGACAGTTCGTATGATCGGGGAGGCCCCGCACGCTTCCCCGTCAATGGCGTTATTGCCGGCTGGACGGAGGGCTTGCAGTTGATGTCGCAGGGCGATGAGTTCGTCTTCTTCATCCCGAGCGAGCTTGGCTATGGCCAGAATCCACGACCCGGCGGCGTGATCCAGCCCGGCGATGATCTCGTCTTCCATGTCGCCCTGGAAACGGTCGAGCAGGCGCCGCCGCCCAAATCGGTCGATGCGCAGGCCTGGGACACCTACACCCCATGGGACAGTTCGCGCGAAGGCGTGCAATCGACCCCGTCGGGCCTTGAATATGTGGTGCTGGAAGAGGCCGAGGGCGACAATCCCTCACCGAGCGGAGGTGACACCGTGGTGGTGTTCTATGAGGGGCGCCTTGATGAAACCGGTGAGATGTTCGACAGCGCGTTCGAGCGCGGCGAGCCGGCGCTGTTTCCGGCCAATCAAGTGATCCCCGGCTGGGTCGAGGCGCTGCAATTGATGCAGCGCGGCGATCGCTGGCTCATTCACTTGCCGTCCGATCTGGCCTATGGTGAAGAGGGCACGCCGGGTGGCCCGATCCCGCCGAATGCGGACCTGAATTTCGAGGTCGAGCTGATGGACGTGCTCAAGACGCAATAAGCGCGCAGCCCGGCCTTCCAGCGCGCCTCATCCTGCACGAGGAGGCCCGCAATGCACCGCCTTTTCGCCGCCTTGCCGGTTGCCGACGAGATCGCAGACGCGCTTGTCGGCCTGCAGAAGGATCTTGTCGGCGCGAGCTGGCGGCCGGTCGAGAACTTCCACATTTCACTGCGCTTTTTCGGCGAGATCGAGCATGTGACCGCACGCGAGCTCGATCATGAGCTCGGCCGGATCGAGGCCAGGCAAATGCAGCTGAAACTCGCCGGTGTCGGCTGGTTCGGACGGCGCGAGCCGCATGCGGTCTGGGCGCGGGTGGTCCAGGACGAGGCGCTGACATGGCTGGCCGGGCGCTGTGAGCGGGCCGCGCGACGTATCGGCCTGCCGGCTGAAAAACGCAGTTTCATCCCGCATGTCACGCTGGCTTATTGCCACGGCACACCGCTGGCCGACGCCATGGCCTGGTCGGAACGTTTCCAGACTTTCGAAGCCGGTC
>CAYXQV010000411.1:0-1935 GCA_964467505.1 uncultured Hyphomonadaceae bacterium
TCTTGCCTGGGCGGGCGGCGGCCTGTCATTTCCGAGCCTGTGGTGTGTCGAGCTTTCAAAAGGCTTCCATCTTCATTACGCCGCCTGTTTTCATTGCCGCAATGACCGTGTGCCGGAAAGCGGTGGGCGGGAGGGCTGTTGTGCGCTACGGTGGCAAGCTATGAGAGCAGTTCTTGCCACCTGGCTGTTTGCCGCGCTCGCCTTCTGTGCTGTGGCCGATCCCCTGTCGCCCATTCAGACGGCGTTTCATGACGGGCGGTTCGAGGAGGCTGCGCGCCAGGCCGCCAGCCTTTCCAATGCAGACGCAAAGGCGCTGGCGGCGCGCGCATTGCTGGCCAAGGCCATGTGCGCAGACAGCCAGCCACCGGTCGCACTTGTCGATGAGGCTGAAACCCTTGCGCGCACAGCACTGTCGATCGATCCTGGTCATGTCGAAGGGCGCCTGCAGCTTGCCATCGCGCTGTCGCTGAAGATGCGGCCGATGTCTGCGCGTGAAGCCATGAGTGCCGGCCATGGCGAGGTGGCCCGCGAACTCGCCGAGGCCGTCCTGCGTGACGATCCGGGCAATTCTTATGCGCATGGGCTGATGGCGGTCTGGCATATCGAGGTTGTCCGGCGCGGCGGCGTCATCGGCTCAGCGATGATGGGGGCGAGCGTGCGCCGTGGAATGGAGCATTATGACGCCGCCAGTCGCGCACGGCCTGGTGATGCCTCGATCCACTGGCAGTTTGCCCGCGCGCTTGCCGCCCTGAACGCCGAGAAATACAACAAGCCCATTCGCGCGGCCCTGGAGGCGGCGCACGCAGCAGGCCGAGACGACGCGCTGGAAGGTGTCATGGCCGCGCGCGCGGCGCATCTGTCCATGGCCATGGATGTGCTTGAACCCCGCGAGATCGAGCGACTGGCCGAGGCAATGCTGTAAGCAGGGCCGGCCCGCTCGCCTTGGATGAGCACTTCAGATCTTCGCGGCAATCTGCCCTGCGAGCGCGCTGAGCTCATCCATGTCCGCCTTTTCGCCGCCGGCATGGCCAGACAGTTTTTTGCCTTCCCAGCGCGGAATGACATGAAAATGCAGGTGGAAGACGCTCTGTCCGGCTGCTGCGCCATTGAACTGCACGACACCAATCCCGTCCGGCTGCAACGCTTGTGACACGCCGCGCGCCACCTTCTGGACGCGCAGCATATAGGAACCGAGCCGGTCAGGCGGTATCTCCAGCAGGTTGCGCGCCTCGACCTGTTTCGGGATCACCAGCGTGTGGCCTTTCGACTGCGGGAAAATATCGAGGAAAGCCAGCGCGATATCATCCTCGAACACTTTCACCGCCGGCATGTCGCCGCGAATGATCTTTGCGAAGATGTTGTCGGGATCATAAGTGCCGTGCAGGGCCATTTGGAACTCCGCGAATGCCTGAAATTACTCGCCTGTCTTAAACGGTGTTCGCGCGCGCAGATAGTCCTGTTCAGCCTCCACCGCGGCGCGTTCGCGCTCCAGATAGTCGCCGACCGCCCTGCGCAGGCCCGGATGGGCGATCCAGTGAGCCGAGCGGGTGGTGACGGGCTGGTAGCCCCGCGCGAGCTTGTGGCCGCCCTGCGCGCCGGCCTCGACATATTTCAGGCCCCGCTCCAGCGCGAAATCGATGGCCTGATAATAGCAGATCTCGAAATGCAGCATCGGCTTGTGCACGGTGCAGCCCCAATAGCGGCCATAGAGCGTGTCGGAGCCGATCATGTTCATCGCCCCGGCAATCGGCTGGCCGTCCTCATAAGCCATCACGAGCAGGACGTGGTCTGCCATGCGCTCGCCAATCAGGGAGAAAGTCTCGCGGTTGAGATAAGGGCTGCCCCATTTGCGCGCGCCGGTGTCCAGGTAGAAGACATGGAAGGCGTCCCAGTCAGCCTCGGTGATGTCTGCGCCGGTGAGATGGCGGATTTCGA
>CAYXQV010000412.1:0-1935 GCA_964467505.1 uncultured Hyphomonadaceae bacterium
CTGCACCAAGCGACCCGACAGCCCGATTGCGCCATTGACGCCCACCACACGCCTTGAGATAGGACTGCATGGCCTGCGTGAACCGCCTGCGCAAATCGGACCGGCGCATCAGCCGCCGCGCGGCTTTGAGCCGTCCGCCGGCGTGGACAAGATTATCCTTTCTGCGCTTCTGCCGTTGCCAGTCTTCCGCCGCGCGCTCCACGCCCTGCACGATACGCAGCGTCTCGCCTTCTTCCAGCAACCAGCCCTGCAGCAATGGCCACTGGCGCAGGAGGGCCTCATGGGCAATCTCCACGGTGGGCTCGCCATCCTTGTCGAGATCGGTCCGCAAGAGGCGGGCCGCGAAAGTCAGCCTGTCGATCAGCGGCCAGCTGGCCTGGGGAATGTCGGATCGCCGCGCCACCCTGCGAAGAGGCGCGCCATTCACTTCGTTCAATCCAACCAGCCAGGGGAAGAAGGCCTGGCGCAGAAGCCTGTTTTGCGTCGCCGTGTCTGCCGGGATTTCGGGAAGAGCCGGGCGCGCAGCGCTGGCCGACTGGGCATGCGTGTCGGCAAGCGCCTTGGCCGCCGCTCGGGCGATCGCTGCCTGTTCCCCGCCAAAAGCGTCGTAGTCTGCTTCGTCAAGCGCGCCATCCTCGCGACGGTCAAGAAACAGCTGCTCGAGTGTGAAGGCCAGCAGGGGAAGCGCATCGCTGCCGGTGTATTTGTCGAGCAACCGCGTGACGAGACCCGGCGCTATCTTGAACTTTCGCCCCGCATTGTTGAGCCGGCGCACCGGGCCCTCAATGGCTGCACGGTGTCCGTCACGTCCCATCACCGGCAGGGGCGCGCTTTCCTGAAGGTCCCTGAGCGCAGGAGCGTTCTGAAGCGCCGGATAGGCATCGGTGCGGATTGTGGCAAGCACGATCATTTCCGGGCCATGGCGCAAGACCTCACCCAGCATGGTTATGAAGCGGGCCGCTTCTTCTTTGCCCGACTCCGCGCCGAGGAGTTCCTCTGCCTGGTCGATTGGCAGGATAAGCGTGGGCGCCTTGTCTGGTGGGCTGCCCGCGCCTTGCGGGCGTGCCGCGACCGCTGATGCCTGCAACTCCGCAAGGCATCGCGCAAGTCCGCCGGCCCCTTTCGCCAGGGCCTTCTTGAGCGTGGCCCGCGTTGTCTTCAACTCGAATGATTTCGACGCCCTTTCCAATGCGGCGACGAGGCCGGACGGACCGGAAATCGGTGCCGAGAGCGGCCGGACCGGGGACAGTACCAACCAGTCAGTTGGCTTACGCTCAAGTCGCGGGACGAGGCCCGCGCGCAGGAAGCTCGACTTGCCAGCGCCCGAGGCTCCAAGAATTACCATGAGCTTGCGCCCGCCTTTCGCGCGCAACTCCGTCAAATGGTCGAGCGCGCGCACCAGTTCAGCGTCGCGGCCGAAAAATATCCCGGCATCCTCCTGTTCCAACGCGGCCAAACCACGAAAGGGGGCCCGGTCGGAGTCGGATGCGGGGGGCCATGCAAAACTGTCCGTATCCATTGAGGTGAGGCCCGCCTTGATAAGTCCGGCCCGCAGTCGCTTCAGCCCCTCTTTTGAGAATTTTACCGTCTGGCGAGCTTCGTAAGGCGGCGGAAGGATCTCGAAGTCTTCGAAGGCCGAACCTTGGGTCATGTTTACAAGTTGCCAGCCCGTGAATTCACTCGGAATGTCTTCAATCGCCGTGTCATCGAGGATGAGACCGAAGAGCGGGCGCTCTTCACGCGTCGCCTCGAAGTATTCTGCACGGCAGTATTGTGAACTGAGCCAGGACTCGGAAATCAGGAAAACGACAGCACCTGCCCGGGCGCCAGCGACCTGCAGGGCGCGCAGCCATCGCTCACCGGCAACAATGCCGCGCTCGGGGTCGATGTCGAGGAAGAGATCATCCCAGCCCTGAGCCACCATCCAGTCACGCA
>CAYXQV010000413.1:0-1935 GCA_964467505.1 uncultured Hyphomonadaceae bacterium
AAGCCGCAGGAACATGTCGACCATCTCAAGCAGCACGGCATCAAGGTGATCCACAAATGCACCGCCGTACGCCATGCCCTGTCGGCCGAGCGGATGGGCGTGGACGCCATCTCGATCGACGGCTTCGAATGTGCGGGCCATCCCGGCGAGGACGATATTCCGGGCCTTATCCTGATCCCGGCCGCGGCGAACAGGGTGAAGATCCCGATGCTGGCATCTGGCGGTTTCGCAGATGGCCGTGGCCTTGCCGCCGCGCTCGCGCTCGGTGCGGATGGGGTCAATATGGGCACCCGCTTCTGCGTCACCCGGGAGGCGCCGATCCATCCCGCCTTCAAGCAGCGCATGGTGGAGAATGATGAGCGCGAGACCAAGCTGATCTTCCGGACCCTGCACAATACAGCGCGCGTTATGAAGAACACGGTGAGCGCCGAAGTCGTCGAGATCGAGCGCAAGGGCGGGGCGGAGTTCAAGGATGTCCAGCACCTTGTGGCCGGGGTGCGCGGTCGCCAGGCGATGGAGGAGGGTAATCCCGATGGCGGCATCTGGTCGGCTGGCCAGGTGCAGGGACTGATCGACGATATCCCGACCGTGAAGGACCTGATCGACCGTATCATGGCCGACGCGGAAGCGATCATCACGGCGCGGCTTGCCGGCATGGTGGTCTGAGCGATGTACGCGGCGATCCGCTACGAGATCTCGGGCGCAGCGGCGATCATCTCGCTGCATCGCCCCGATGTCCATGATGCCTGCACTGCGCAGATGGGCGCGGAGATCACAGGCCCGGTGGAGGCAGCCAATCGCGACGATGCGGTGCGCGCGATCATCCTCACCGCAACGGGCCGGCATTTCTGTGTCGGCGCCGACCTCTCGGCGGGAGCGGGCAGTGCGGATGTGAAGGAGGGCGTCTCGGCCTTTCTCGAAAAGCGCGCGCCGGCCTTTCCGGGAACGGTCAGCGGCGATGTGCCGGCGGCGCTGCCGCGTTTGTATGAATAGTCAGGCCCCGCCAGGCGGCGGTGCGGGCAAAGGTTGAACAGGTTGAGGCCATTTTGGACGGGTGGTCGAAAACGCGCCAGACAAAACAGGAGGATAGCTTGGATTATGATCTCATCATCGCCGGAGGCGGCATTGGCGGCTCGGCGCTTGCCTGCGTCATGGCCGAGACCGGCTGGTCGGTGCTCGTGCTGGAAAAGCAGGCGCAGTTTGAAGACCGGGTGCGCGGGGAATGGATCGCGCCATGGGGCGTGGCAGAGACCCGGAGGCTTGGCCTCTATGATTTGCTTGTGGGCGCGGGTGGTCACCATATCACCTCCCATGTCTCCTATGATGAAAGCCTCGACCCGGCCCATGCCGAGGCCGGCGCCATGCCGCTTGGCGTGCTGCCCGAGGTGCCAGGCCCGCTCTGCATCGGTCACCCCCATCATTGCGAGACGCTGTTCAATGAAGCGATCCGGCGCGGCGCAGATTGCCGCCGGCCGGTCGAGGTCGGGACTGTCACGCTCGGTTCGGCGCCATCAGTAAGCTGGACCGAGAATGGCGAGCCGCGAATTGCCACGGCCCGGCTTGTTGTCGGCGCGGAGGGCCGTCAGTCGCTGGTTCGGCGCGAGGCGGGCATCACGCTGCACCAGGACAAGCCGCATCACTGGTTTGCAGGGATGCTTGTCGAGGGGGTGGAAGGTATTGATGACACCCGCCAGTCCATCGGGACCGAGGGGGCGTTCGGTTTTCTCGCCTTCCCGCAGGGCGGAGACCGGGTACGTGTCTATGGTGGGTATTCGCTTGATGAACGGGGGCGTTTCAAGGGCGAGGCAGGCCCAAGAGCGTTTCTCGACGCCTTCCGGTTCCGCTCTGCGCCTCGCAATGCCGCCATCGCCGATGGCAGACCGGCAGGACCGCTGTTTTCCTATTTCAACAATGACAGCTGGACCGACGAACCGT
>CAYXQV010000414.1:0-1930 GCA_964467505.1 uncultured Hyphomonadaceae bacterium
CACAATGGACCTTCATGCAGACTGGCTCCTCGAAACCCTGCAAAAGGTCTACTTCGAACCGTCAGCCGATGGTTTATGGGCGGGGCATGGCGATGACCTTTCGGAACTTTCTTCTTTGGTGCTGATGACAATAGAGGGCGCGCTGGATGATGTCGCCGCGCCGGGCCAGACGCATGCGGCGCATCGGCTCTGCCCCGCGCTTGCGGAAGGGCGCAGGTTTCAGGAGACCGTTCCCGGCGCTGGACATTTCGATCTCTTCCACGGGAGGTGTTGGCGAGAGGAGGTGGCGCCCCTGATCCGGAAGGCCGTTCGATCTGCCAATCGATGCCCTTGCAGATGAGACCCTCTTGAGAGAGCGCGATGTCTATGCTGCCGATGCTGCTCAGGGCGCTGTCGGCTGATCTGGCGCGGCGCGGGATTGATCGGGAGCGCATCCATGTCGACAGCTTTGGCGTCTGATCAAGACGGCCCTGTACATTCGACGCCCGCCGGATGACACGCCGTGCCGATGCTCATGCAGGCCCGGCGAAACGTCTGGCTGCGATCCGTCCGGCCTGAAAGACGGTGACCTCTCCCTCTGCCATCTCCTGCCAGCTCTCTGCGCTCAAGGGAACGCTGGCAATGAGGGCGACTGCCTGATCGACGGCGGTCACGGAAAGGCCATTTCCGGTGATGGTCGCGCCCGTCGGCGAACATTCACGAAGCAGATACACAAGGCCCGGCGCGGCAACCTCACCCTTTACCGGCGACTTGCGCAGGTCCGCGTGGGCAAACAGGGCGTCGCCATCCGAATAGAGAAAATTGGCCGGTCCAAGATGGCGCACCCGCTCGGCGAACGCTGCGACGATGTTCAGACGTGCCTCTAGCGGTGGAATCTCGCCCGCTCTGCCCCATAGCGCGCCGAGGTCTTCGAGCAGGGCACAGAACGCTCGTTCCGAATCCGTCTCACCAACGGGAGCAAAGCGGCTCGACCGAAAAGCAGGTGCTTTGAGAAGTCCGGGCAGCGACCCATTATGCGCAAAGCAGTGCATCCTGCCTGCCATCTCGCGAACAAACGGCTGAGCGTTGCCGTAGGACGGCGCACCAACCGAGGCCTTGCGGATATGTGCCATCACGATCTGGCTGCGCAGATCATGGTGGCTTAAAAATCGTAACCAGTCGCTGTCATTTGCAGCCCCCGCATCCTTGATCAGCCGGACATCGGCGCCGTGATAATATGCGCCCCCCCAACCGTCATCAATCGAAGTGGGCGGTGCGCCATGCTCAGCCAGCCGCTCGAGCGAAATGCTGAGCGTGGCGGGCAGATTGCTGGACAACCCCAACAGCTCACACATCGCGTTTCGTCCTCAGCGCCAGAAAATCAGGCGGCCGCCACGCCAACGAACAGGCTGGCGGTGAAAACGATCGCGTCCTCGGCACCCGATACCGCCGCTCACAGCTAGCCAATGCGCGAGACGCGACGGGTTTTGGGGGCGTGCAGCATCATCTTTTCGCTTGCTCAAACGGCAAATGTGCCCTCAATCCAGAGTCTCAAGCGCCAGAGCGATGCCCTGACCGCCGCCGATGCAGAGCGTGACGATCCCGCGCCGCACCCCGTCGCGGTGCATCGAATGAATGAGGCGTGTGGTCAGGATGGCACCCGTCGCGCCGATCGGGTGGCCATGGGCGATGGCGCCGCCCTCGACGTTCACGATATCTTCGGGCAGGCCGAGTTCGCGGTGCACGGCGATCGCAATGGTCGCGAAGGCCTCGTTGATTTCGATGCGCTCGATGTCGCCGGCCTGCCAGCCTGCGCGGGCGAGCGCCTGGCGCACCGCCGGCACCGGGCCGATGCCGAACAGACCCGGCTCTACCGCGCCAACCCCGAATGAGACAATCCGCGCGGCAGGCTCCAGCCCATGCGCCTCGGCGAAGGTTCGGCTTGCAACAA
>CAYXQV010000415.1:0-1917 GCA_964467505.1 uncultured Hyphomonadaceae bacterium
CCGGGTGATGACCATAATCATCGATCAGGCGCACCGGCGCAGCGCCCGGCTGTGCGACCCACTCACCGACCGGCGTGAACCTGCGCCTGACGCCGCCAAAGCCGGCAAGGCTCTCGCGCAATTGCGTATCGCTCGCGCCAAGTTCCAGCGCCACGGTGATTGCCGCCAGTGCATTCTGGACATTGTGATCGCCCGCCATTGGCAGGTTCAGCCCCTCGATCAGGCGCGGCGCCGCCGAGCCTGGCCGCCTCAGCGCGACATCGAAATGCGCACCGGAAAGATCAGTGGAAAGATTGATCGCGCGCACATCCGCCTGGCGGTTGAAACCATAGGTGATCCGCCGCCTGTCGGTCACGCGCGCCGCCAGGTTCTGCACTTCGGGATGGTCGGTGCACAGCACGGCAAAACCATAGAAGGGCAGGTTCTCGACAAATGTGTCGAACGCCCTGCGCAGCGCCTCCATGGAGCTATAATGGTCCATATGCTCGGCGTCGATATTGGTCACGATGGCCGCCGTCGGCGTCAGCTTGGTGAAGGTGCCATCGCTTTCATCGGCCTCGACCACCATCCACTCGCCTGCGCCCGCCTTGGCATTGGAGCCATAGGCATTGACGATGCCGCCATTGATCACGGTCGGGTCGATGCCGCAGCCATCCAGCAGGGCCGCCACCATGCTTGTCGTCGTCGTCTTGCCATGCGTGCCGGCCACGCAGACATTCCATTTCAGCCGCGTGATCTCTGCCAGCATGTTGGCCCGGCGCACCACCGGAATGCCGGCTGCGCGCGCAGCGACGACTTCGGGATTGTCCGGCCTGATCGCAGTGGAGACGATCACCGCCCCGGCACCGGCGATATTGTCCTGATGCTGGCCGATGAAGATGCGCGCGCCCTTCTCGCTCAGCCGCTGCGTGATCGGGCTCTCGCGAATGTCCGAGCCCTGCACCTGGTAGCCGAGCGTCATCATGATTTCGGCAATGCCCGACATGCCAATGCCGCCAATGCCGACAAGATGCGCAGGACCGAGATCGAAGGGGGATGGATTTTTCATGGCTGCAAGTCCTGTCATGATTCTGCAACAGCGCGCGAGCCTACTGCCCGCCTCATCACTGGCATTCAGCGCGCGATTGCGGTGAAATCAAGTCATGGATGACGCGCAGGCCGATGCGGTTTGTCCTCTCCCGCTTGGCGGAGCCCTTCGACTTCGCTCAGGATGAGGGGGGCAGGTTTAATCCTCCCTCGCCTGCGGGGCCCTTCGGCCTTGCTCAGGATGAGGGGTGGCCCGCGAAGCGGGTCGGAGGGGGCACTCCGGAACCAGCCACGAGGCGCTGTCTCATGAATTGAGAGACCGGCAGGCCCCCTTCGCCCCTGCGGGGCACTTCCCCCGCAGAGCGGGGGAAGATGGCTGCGGAGCCGGGCTTGCGAGGCCCTTCGACTGTCCAGCGCGGCGGGACCGACGGCCAGCAAAGTTTTCTGCAAAACACTGGCCTGCCGAGGGGGATTTGCGCTATGATCCAGTCATGGACGACGGCTTCATCTCCTACAGCACCCGGCCCGATGGCGAGCGGTACTTCACAAATGCGGACATGGCTCGCATGGTGGAGGCCGGGCTGATCGATCCGGAAGACCGCTGGGAACTCATCCGGGGGGCATGGTTCGACATGGGCAGTGAAGGCTTCGAGCATATGAGCGTGCGCACACGGATTATGCGCCGGATCATAGAGCAGTTGGTTGGCCGTGACGATGTCGAGATCGGCACCGAAGGCTCGATCTTCTTCAGTCACGACACCGAATTGCGCCCGGACCTCATCATCTACCGCTCGGATATTGGCACCAATGAGATGACCGGCGCTGATATTTTCCTTGTTGCCGAGATCATGAAGACGAGCCATCGCCGGGACATGGACTTGAAACGGCCGG
>CAYXQV010000416.1:0-1891 GCA_964467505.1 uncultured Hyphomonadaceae bacterium
GAAGGCCAGCCTGAGCTGGTATTCATGCGCGCATTCTGCCCGGGCGAGCGGGAAGCGGAAATCCTCACCGCGCTTGCCGGGCTGGGTTTCAGGGCGACCTATGAGACCACCGTGCGCGAGAATGCCGCAGATTTCACCATCCTGCAGGATCCTGCCGCAAGGGTCAGCCTTCACTCAAGGCGGGGCGCGAGCGACACCGCGCGCTGATCAGCGGGCAGTTTTCGCCGTCTCACCGATTTGCAGTGCCTGCAGCCTGCGCCAGCCGGCCAGTGCCAGCATTCCGGCGCCAAGCGCAGCGGCGTAACAGCCCCAGCAATGGCCAAGGACCAACCAGTCCCCCCCACCGCCAGCCAGGGCAGATTCGCCTGCCGGCGTGCGGCACCAGTAAGCGGCAAACGGATCGGCGCTGGCCATGTGCGCGCGCATCTTCACCAGCCCCGCACCAAGCGCGCCGGCCCCGATCAGGATCGCTCTTCCAGTCATGCCGCTTAACCTCCCCGGCAAAAAGTTCCCGCAACGCGCCTGCGCGCGATTATGCTCATAAAGGGTGCGGCATCTGCACCGGCATTGACACAGATCAATTATGTTCTTTAGCAGATGCGCAAATTTGCGCCGTGTTCAGAACTGATTTGGAGGGGTAATTCATGGCCAGCACAAGCGCCCAGCCGCGCGGGCCGGATTCCAGCGTGCTCAGCACGGGTATCTTTGTGGCAGTCTTCGCGCTTCTCGCCCTGCTCATTGCGGCGCGCGCCGTCGATCCGCTGATGGAATTCCATGCTTACACATTCCTGGCGCTGACTGTGACCGGGCTTGCCGCGCTCGTCCTGTGGGCCGGCTCTTCGGGCCGCGCTCAACCTTTCGACCAGACCGTCTATGAGGAAACGCTGATCAAGTTCGGCATTGCCGCGTCCATGTTCTGGGGCATTGTCGGCTTCCTGGTCGGCATCGTCATCGCGTTGCAGCTGACCTGGCCAAACCTCTTTTACTTCCCCGAATGGGGGTTCACGAATTTCGGACGGTTGCGACCGCTGCACACATCCGCGGTTATCTTCGCGTTTGGCGGCACGGTCCTGATCACGAGCAGTTTCTATGTCGTCCAGCGCACCTGCCGCACCCGACTTGCCGGCGGAATGTGGCCCTGGTTTGTCTTCTGGGGCTACCAGGCCTTCATCGTGCTGGCGGCGACCGGATATCTCGCAGGCGTCACGCAATCGCGTGAATATGCCGAGCCGGAATGGTATGTGGACCTGTGGCTGACCCTTGTCTGGGTGGGTTATCTCCTGGTCTTTCTCGGCACGCTGTGGAAGCGCAAGGAGCCGCATATCTATGTGGCCAACTGGTTCTACCTGTCCTTCATCGTGACCATCGCGATGCTGCACATTGTCAACAATCTCGCAGTTCCGGTCAGCCTGACCGGCTCGAAGAGCTATTCGCTGTTTTCCGGGGTCCAGGACGCGCTGACGCAGTGGTGGTACGGCCACAATGCGGTCGGCTTCTTCCTGACCACCGGCTTCCTCGCGATCATGTATTATTTCATCCCCAAGCGGATCAACCGGCCAGTCTATTCCTACCGGTTGTCGATCGTGCACTTCTGGTCGCTGATCTTCATCTATATCTGGGCCGGCCCGCACCACCTGCATTATACGGCCCTGCCGCAATGGGCGCAGACACTGGGCATGACCTTCTCGATCATGCTGTGGATGCCGAGCTGGGGCGGCATGATCAACGGCCTGATGACGCTATCGGGTGCCTGGGACAAGCTGCGCACCGACCCGGTTGTGCGGATGCTGGTGGTCTCGGTTGCCTTCTATGGCATGTCGACCTTCGAGGGCCCGCTGATGAGCGTTCGCGCCGTCAATTCCCTGTCGCACTATACCGACTGGGGCATCGG
>CAYXQV010000417.1:0-1887 GCA_964467505.1 uncultured Hyphomonadaceae bacterium
CGAGCGCCATTTGCCATCCTCGCCTTCCACCATGTTGGCGACGACAGCATGGGCATGGGTCTGCGGGTCGAGCGCGCGGCTCACATCATGGCGAAAGAGGGCCGCCACCATCTTTTGCCTACCGGTCTCGGCTTGCGTTTTCGTGGCCGGGTCGAAGACGCGGGTCTTCAGGGCATGGCGCTCCAGATAACCAAGCGCGCTGCGCACGGCTGCGTCGTGGGCCTTTCCGGCGGCCTTGTCGCCGAGGGCCTCGACCAGGATCGAGACCGATTTGGGCGCAGAGAAGGTGAGGTCGTATCCCGGCTTGTGCTGGCGCTGGCCATCCACCATCCGGCCGAGCAGCGGGCCGCCGGGAACCTGGCCCGACATGACGCTTGCGAAGCGTTCTGCCGCGACCGGGCCCTCCAGGCCGAGCCGGGCAGCACCTGTCCCGGCCCATTCGGATTGTGAGATCACATGGTCGCCGCGCTGCTCGGCATAATAATTGTCCTTGGCGTAGTAGCCCGCCGAACCGGACGAGACCCCGCCAATGGACAGCATGGCCCTCAGTCCAGCCCGGCTTCGGGCACGCTGCGCGACAGCCGCACCAGACCGATCGTGTCTTCCAGACGGCTCCGCTCTTCCTCATCGTCCTGGCCCCGGCGCTTGGACTCTTCTGGTTCGGGCAACGGCCTCGCAGCCTTGGCGTGAAGGTTCGCAATGTCGCTGCGCATGTCGTCGAGCTCGTCCGTGAAAGCGCGGACATGCCTTTCGAATGTCTCGGCCAGCGCCTCGACCTCCAGCCGGCTGTCGGTCGCCCGGACCGCCACGCGCTCGGCGCTCATGAGCAGCGCGACCATGGCGCGGTAGGAGCGCGTCGCAAGCCAGACCAGCGGCGGCCCGGCGAGGATTGCGACGGCGACCAGGAGCGCAAAGAGGAGGCTCGCGCCCACATGCTCCGCTGTCGTCGTGTAGGCCGAATTGAGCAGGACCTCCTCGTTCGATATGGACCGCAGCGTGGTGGGAGAGAGCAGCGCTTCGGCCTCGCCGCGCGCGCCGAGCCAGGTGCGCAGCCCTGCCAGCCAATGGCTGAGCGCCACGCGCAACTCATAAAGGCTCAGCTGGCGCAGTTCGCGGACCAGTGTCAGCAGGGCGATCACGCCTGCAGCGATCATGACCCGGTGAAGCGTCTGGCGGGTTTCGGTCTCGAGCATGTCCATCACCCGGCCTCCCGCTGATCGAGGTGGCAGAGCTCTTCCACATAACGGCGCACCTGCCGCTCGATGCGCTTGGCGTCGGCCTCGTTGCCATGCTGGACAAACAGCTGCTCGATCATATGCCGCGCCATCAGTGCGTTGGCGAGTGTCATCCGGTGCACCCGCGAGCGCGACGCCGGGTCTATGAGTTCGTCTTCGGCGACCTCCACGAGCAGGGCGCGCGCCCAGGCCTGGAGGCTGATGCCGGAGCGCTTCAGCGCCCGGTCGATCAGCGATTTCTCATGGGCGCGCAGACGGATGGTGATCTGCTTGTCCGGCCCGCTCATTGTCCACGTTCCCGCTTGGAGTTGCCGGATTGGCGAGAAGGGGCATCGGCATTCTCGGTCGCGTTAGAGCCCTCGATGATGTGGCCATAGCGCTGGGTCGGCAGCGCCGCGATATAGTCCTGGATGTGGCCGCTATTCCAGCGAACGGCCGTTTCGCTCAGCGCCACGGGCGCGGGAAACTTCCCGGCCTTGACGCGCCGCCACAGCGTGGTGCGGCTCTTGTAGCCCGTGAGCGCAAGCACTTCCGATGTGGTGAGAAGGCGTATTTCGATGTCCATGACTGATCTCCTTCTTGTTGGACGGAGACAGCCTGTGGAAAACGCTTGGATACGATCCAGGGATTTCTGCCAGTGTTTGCTGGCGCT
>CAYXQV010000418.1:0-1884 GCA_964467505.1 uncultured Hyphomonadaceae bacterium
GGCATGAACACCGATCACACGCTCGAAGAGGTCGGCCAGCAATTCTCGGTCACGCGCGAACGCATCCGCCAGATCGAGGCGAAGGCCCTGCGCAAGCTCAAGCACCCCAGCAGGTCAAGGAAGCTGCGAAGCTTTCTGGATACTTGATTGGTCGCGCCGTGGGACAGGCTGTTGGACAGGTCTCCGGCTTAACTGGCTGGCGGGCAAAGTAGACTTGGGCCTTGCGAGCGGCAGTATGCGGGTTATCCTGCCGATCTCAAAGCCGTGGCCCAACCCGGTCGGTGCGGTTGGCGAAAGATGAGGTGGGGACTTCGACGTGACCTTCTGGCGCCATGCCCTCTTAGCCCTTCTCGCGGCCCTGATCGTCGCCCTGCCAGCCGCCGCGCAAAAGCGGATCGCGCTGGTCATCGGCAATGGCGTCTATGAGCAGGATGGCTGGTACCTGAAGAACCCGGTCAATGACGCCAAGCTGATGGCCGGCGCGCTCGGCACGGTCGGTTTCGAGGTCCACCCGGTCTACAATGCCGGCGAGGACGAGATGGAAGCGGCGTTCAAGGCGCATGGCGACCGGCTGGCGGCGGCGGGCAGCGATGCCATCGGCTTTGTCTTCTTTGCCGGCCATGGCGTGCAGAGCAACGGGCTGAATTATCTCATCCCCATCGATGCCAATATCATCACCGAGGCGGATGTGTGGAGCGATGCCCCGCGCCTGGGTGACCTGTTGCTGAACCTGCAACGCGCGGGCAATTCCACCAATTTCATCGTGCTGGATGCCTGCCGCTCCAACCAGACTTTGCGCAGCTTCCGGTCTGGCACCGAGCAGGGGCTGGCGGCGGCGGGCCGCGTCACCGGCACGCTGATCGCCTATGCGACCCAGCCGGGCGCTGTGGCCGAGGATGGCGCGGGCGAGAACAGCCCCTACACTGCCGTGCTGGCCGGCCTGCTGCGCGAGCCGGGCCTGTCGGCGGAATCGCTGTTTCGCAATGTCGCCACACGGGTCGAGCAGCGCACCGGCGCACGCCAGCAGCCCCATTATGAAAGCGGGCTGCGCGGCGAGCGCGATTTCTGCTTTGCTGGCTGTGAGCGGCGCGCGGGCAATGAGCTGATCGAGTTTGGCACAGCCATGACGTCGGGCGATGCGGGCCGGCTGGCCGGCTTCCTCGCGCGCTATCCCGCCACCGCCTATCGCGGCGCGGTGGAGGGCGAGATCGCACGGCTGGAAGCGGCCAGCCGCAGTCGAAGCGCCAGCACCAGCCGCGACGCCGGGGCGGGCGAGGCGGCCCCTGCGGCCCGCGTCAGCACCGGTGCAGCGAACCCGGCAGCGGTGCCACAACGCCAGCCGGGCGATGTGTTTCGAGACAGCCTGAGCAGCGGCGGGCAGGGGCCTGAAATGGTGGTGATCCCTGCGGGGAGTTTCACCATGGGCTCTCCGGCAGGCGAGACGGGGCGATTCGATGATGAAGGCCCGCAGCGCACGGTTCGGATCGGCTACCAGTTTGCAGTGGGCAAGTTTGAAGTGACGTGGGCGGAGTGGGAGGCCTGCGTTGCAGATGGCGGGTGCAATGGCAGCGGGCCGCAAGGCGCGGGCGGCGACAATGGCTGGGGCAAGGGTACTCGTCCCGTTATCGAAGTCGATTGGAATGATGCGCAGGCCTATGTTGCGTGGCTGAGCCGCAAGACGGGCGAGCGGTATCGGCTCTTGTCGGAGGCAGAGTGGGAATATGTCGCCCGCGCGGGCACGACGGGTCGTTTCAGCTGGGGCGATGGTGACCCGACCTGTTCGCGTGGTGCTTCAAACGGCGCGAACTTCAGCTCCTGCACGAGCGACCGCACGGAGCCGGTTGGCTACTCCGCCGCCAATGCCTTTGGCCTTCACGACCTGCA
>CAYXQV010000419.1:0-1875 GCA_964467505.1 uncultured Hyphomonadaceae bacterium
GGGCTTGACCCGGGATCTGCCTGTTTCCGGCCTGCACGAGAGAGACCCCGGATCAAGTCCGGGGCGGTCGGGATTAGGAAGGACTGTCTTGAAACAGACGAGGAAAGCCTGAAGACGGGTTTTTCAGAAAGCCTGCTAGAGCCCAAGGCCCGCTCATCGCCCTACCCGTCAAACCTCGAACAGTCGCACCTGGCCGTCCTCGAAGGACAGCGCCAGCTTGCCCGACAACAGCCTGAGCGCCTTGTCGCCGAACAGCTCTCGGCGCCAGCCGGTCATTGCCGCGATGTCCTCATCACTCTCCCCACGCGCAATCCGCTCGATGTCTGCCGCATTGGCAATCAGGCGCGGGACCACGTTCGCCTCTTCGGAGACATGTTTCAGCAACACTTTCAGCATCTCCGGCGCGCCGGGCGGTGTCTGTGCATTCTGGCGGTGGGGCGGCAGGTCCGGCGCATGGCTTTTCGGGTCGTCCAGCGCCGATTTGACCGCTTCGATCAGCCCGTCAGCCTGCCTTGAACGGATGAAACCGTTTGGCACGGCGCGCAGCCGCTCGAACGCCTTTTCGCTGGTGGGACGCTGTTCGGCGATTTCATAGATCGCATCGTCCTTGAGGATGCGCCGGCGCGGCCTGTCCAGCGCCTGCGCCTTTTCCTCGCGCCAGCCGGCAACAGCGGCAATCACGGCAGCATAATCGGGCTTGTTGCGGCGCAGCTTGAGGCGTTGCCAGGCATTTGCAGGGTCATTGTCGTAGAGTGCCGGGTCCTCGAGATCGGCCATTTCGGCCCTCACCCAGTCAAACCGGTCCAGCTTCTCCAGTTCCTCGCGCATCCAGCCGAAAACGTCGCGCAGATGCGTGACATCGCCGAGCGCATAGGCAAGCTGCTTCTCGCTGAGCGGGCGGCGCATCCAGTCTGTGAACTGGGACGACTTGTCGATATGCCGGCTGAGCACCCGCTGGACGAGATTGTCATAGGAGATCGAATCGCCAAGCCCGAGCGCCATAGCCGCAATCTGGGTGTCGAAGACAGGCCCTGGCGGATGGCCGATCAGGCGGTTGAAGATCTCCATGTCCTGGCGTGCGGCATGGAACACCTTGACCCGGTTTTCCTGCGCGATGAGCTGCAGGAACGGGCCGATATCGAGGTCTTCCGCAAGCGGGTCGATCACGCCCTCCACTCCCGGCGCGGAAGCCTGGATCAGGCACAGGCAGGGCCAGAAGGTCGTCTCGCGATGAAACTCGGTGTCCACGCAGATGAAATCGCTGCTCGACAGGGCCTCGCAAAAGGCGCCGAGTTCATCCTGGGACGCGATGGGAATCAGATTTTCGCTTGGCATCGTTTCCGACCTAGCCGAATCGCTGCGGGAAATCGAGCCTTTTGCAGCGTTGCGCAAGATTGGCCCCCGCTTCCCGGCTGGCCGGTCTTGCACCGCGCGGCGCGCACGCGTATCGCAGACGGCTTGAAACCCTGATGCCAAGCAATCCGAAAGCGGTTCCCATGCATGCTTATCGCACCCATCACTGCGGCGCCCTGCGCAAGTCCGATGTCGGGGCCAGCGTAAAACTCTCCGGCTGGCTGCACCGCCGGCGCGACCATGGCGGGGTGATGTTCATCGACCTGCGCGACCATTATGGCATCACCCAATGTGTGTTCGATCCGGACTTCCCGGCTTTTTCGACCGTCGAGCGGCTGCGCGCGGAAAGCGTGATCATGATCGAGGGCGAGGTGATCGCGCGCGAAGCCGGGCTGGTGAATGAGAGCCTTGCGACTGGCGAGATCGAAGTGCGGGTCAAGAGCGCCGAAATCCTTTCGGAAGCCGCTGAGCTGCCGCTGCCGGTGTTTGGCGAGCCGGACTATCCCGAAGAGATCCGCCTGC
>CAYXQV010000420.1:0-1872 GCA_964467505.1 uncultured Hyphomonadaceae bacterium
AGGCGCGCTGCTTGTAGAGCAGGCCAATTCCCCCGGCAGTCAGCAGGAATTTGCGGGCTTTGCCTGCGGCGCCCGGCTCTTCCATGCAATAATGGCGCAGCACCGACGGAATGATCCCCGCCGCGCCATTGGTCGGCGCAGTGACGACCTGCCCGCCGGCGGCGTTTTCCTCGTTCACGGCCATGGCATAGACATTCAGCCAGTCGAAAAGCTGTTCGCGTTCATTCGACAGCGGCGCGCCCTGCAGTTTCTGCCAGAGCGATGCTGCCCGCCGGCGCACCTGCAAGCGTCCGGGGAGGATGCCGCTGGCCGCAAGCCCGCGATCGATCGAGGCCATCATCACCGCGCAGACACGGTCAAGCTGCGCATGGGTCTCTTCGCGCGGCCGCATCGCATCTTCATTGGCAAGGATGATCTCATCGATGGCCATCGCGTTACTTTCGCACAGCTCCAGGAGCTCCGCTGCCGAACCGAACGGGTGCGGCACGCTTGCGCCCGTTGGCACAAGATCGTCCTCAACCGGGGTTTCCAATTGCTGGCGCGACGCGATGAAGCCGCCGCCGGTGGAATAATAGGTTTGTTCGCGTAACAGCGCGCCGCCTGCATCAAATGCCAGCAGCCGCATGCCATTGGGGTGAAGATCGGGCACGGTGTCATAGTCGAAAACGATGTCGCGGGCGGGGTCGAAATCCACCCGCGCACGCCCGGCAAGCTTTATGCTGCCACGCGAATGCACGGCGGTTTCCTGCGCGTGCGCCAGCACCGCATCCAGCGTTTCGGGCTCATGGCCCAGCAAGCCGTAAATCACCGCTTTCGGCGTGGCATGCCCCTCTCCGGTAAAGGCCAGCGAGCCCTGCAATTCCAACCGCAACCGCGCAATCTCGTCCAGCGTCCCGCGCGCCTCGAAGCCGGCAATGAAGCGCCGGGCGATGCGCATCGGGCCAACCGTGTGCGAACTCGACGGGCCGATGCCGATTCGGAAAATGTCGAGAACGGAAAGCATGGAACGGCTCCGGAAAACTTGATGTTGCATTCGAATGCAATTCGTAATCTAATCATGCCGAGCTGACCAGAAGGTTGCCGCACGAATGGCACGACAGACCCTCATTTTCCTGCCCGGTTTCATGTGCGATGCGCGTCTGTTCGCCCCGCAGGTTGCCAGCCTGGGGGCAGACGGCCATGACTGCAAGGTCGCTGATCTGTCACAGGCCGGCACGATTGAGCGCATGGCCAGCCAGGTCATTGCGCAGGCTCCGCCGCGTTTCGCGCTGGCCGGCCTTTCGATGGGGGCGATTGTCGCGCTGGAAATCTGCCGACAGGCGGGCGAGCGCGTCAGCCATCTCGCGCTGATGAATGCCACCGCGCGCGCCGATGCCGCCGGGCCGTCACGCAAGGCCCAGCTCAGGCGTGTGGCCGCTGGCGAGCTTGACCTGGTGCTGCGTGAAGACCTCAAGCCGCAATACCTGGCCGCGCAGAACCGCACACTCGAAAGGCTGGCCCTGCTCGAACAGATGGGCGAAAGCCTCGGTGAGGACGTCTTTGTCAGGCAGACCATGGCGCTCTGCATCCGCCGCGCCGCTTTCGACATTCTGGCGGAGATCAGCTGCCCGACGCTGGTCATCGCCGGCGCGGAAGATCGCGTCTGCCCGCTCGACCGGCACGAGGAAATCGCGCGCGCAATTGACGGCGCAGACCTGCTGATCCTGCCGGGCTGTGGTCATATCTCGACGCTGGAATGCCCCGAGGCGGTGAGCGATGCGCTGCGCGGCCTGCTCGCCCGACCCTCAGCGTCGGCAGGCCAGCGCCAGTCGCCCGAGCTGAAGCTGGTGAGCCGACTTGATTGACTTCGAATGCAGGAATTGGCACCCCAAG
>CAYXQV010000421.1:0-1856 GCA_964467505.1 uncultured Hyphomonadaceae bacterium
GGCGCTGATCGGGCCGGGCTGGCTGGAGGCGCGCGATGAGGCCGGCAACCGGCGGCTGGACAATCCGGACGATTTCGTGCGCATCGAGATTGCCAGCGCCCTGCAGCGCGGCATCCCCGTGGTGCCCGTCCTGCTCGACGGCGCGCCCGTGCCGCGCGCTGACCAGTTGCCTGATGACCTCAAAGAGCTGGCCATGCGCAACGGAACGGCTATCGCCCGCCCCAGTTTCGAGGCCGACGCCGTGCGCCTCGTGCAGGGGCTGGGCCTTGCGCGACCGGAGGCTATTGCTCCAGTCGTTCATGCGTCCCCCGGCCTGCAGAAATCAGAGTTCAACGAGTCGGACTATATATTCATCAGTTACCCCAAGGACGTCGATCCCGCATTTATGCAGGCAATAGTCCGCTCAATGATCGCCGAAGGCCGTTCGGTCTGGCTCTTTGATCCGGTCGGTCTCGGCTTCCGCGTCGATGAACTGAAGCATATGCGCTGGCAGCAGGCAGGTAGTGCCTGGGAAGGGACAACACTCGACGCGCTGCACAAGGCCGCCCGCGTATTGGTCCTTATCTCTCACACGTCACTTCAGGCCCGTTTTCAGGCACAGGAAATCAAGCTTGCCGCATCGCATGCGGGCCTTGTGACAATCCTCATCGACGACCTGCCATTCGAGTCGTTGCCGGAGCCGATCGCAGAGCGTTTCGCACGCCGCATCACGCCGGCCGATCTTGAGACAGGCGCCAGCGAAAAGCTGCTGGCTGTATTAAGCCGCGACATCGCGATGGCGGGCTATGGTGCCAGTGTTGTGGAACCTGACCGGCGCGGGCCGGTGCGATCAGATCCTTTACCGCAGCCAACCGAAAGCCCGCGCCGCCGCACCGCGCTCTGGGCCGTGCTCGCCGTCGCCGGTGCGTTGGCCGGGGGCGGCGCGCTTTGGGCCTCCGGCATGCTGACACAAGGCACCACGACACAGACCGAGCGGGTGGCCGTCACCGCCCCGCCGCCGTCCGAAGACACTACGCTCGGCAGCGGCGATCTCTATGAAGCGATTGAGGCGGGAGATCGCCTGCCGCTGGACGTGGTGACGGGTGAGAGCACGGGAAGCGCCCGTGATGGCGAAATCGCGCCCGCCCCCGATACCTCCACCAATGACGCCGCCGCGCGCAGCGATGCCATCCGTGATCTCCAGCGTGCCTTGCGCGATATCGGGCTTTATAGCTCAGGCATTGACGGCGACGTTGGGCCGGGCACGCGGGCGGCGGTCTCGCGTTTTGCCAGCGAGTCGGGCGCGCGCGCGCCAGACCTTGAGACGGCCACGCCGGACGATATTGACGCCTTCACAGCGCAGGTCGAGGCTGAAGCCGAACGCGGCGCTGAGCGTGAAAGCGCGGCCTGGGCCCTCGCCCGGCTTACCGACACGATTGCAGCATATCGCGCCTATCTGGCGGACTATCCCGCCGGGGCGAATATCTCCTCGGCCAATAGCCGCATCCGGGCGCTGGAGCGCGAGGCTGCGGTGCAGGCCGAAGCGGCGGCGTGGAGCCGGGCGCAATCGACCGATACGCTTACCGCCTATCAGACGTATCTGCGTGATTATCCCTCCGGGGCGAATGCGTCGGCAGCACGGTCGCGCATTGCCGCGCTGACGCCGCCGCCCGAGCCGGAGTATCGCGCCGGTCAGGTGTTCCGCGATCCGCTGTCGGGCGGCGGTCAGGGCCCCGAGATGGTTGTTGTGCCTGCGGGCAGTTTCAGCATGGGCTCGCCGGCAGGCGAGGCGGGTCGGCAAAGCGATGAAGGCCCGCAGCGGACGGTTCGGATCGGCTATCAGTTTGCGGTTGGCAAGTTCGAGGTGACGTGGGCGG
>CAYXQV010000422.1:0-1854 GCA_964467505.1 uncultured Hyphomonadaceae bacterium
GCGCATGGCTCGGCGTGCAGGCGAGGTCTGCGGTATTGTTGACGACCAGAACCGGACAGGAGACGCGCGCGGCATTGCCCAGGCCATCTGCATTCGTGTCGTCATGGCTCCACTGCGACAGCCACGAGCGCAGTGTCGAAAACCGCGCAAGCCCCACCGGCCCGTCATTCACGATGCGCGGCTCACCGAGATAGCATTCGCCGGGCCGGCGGTCTGACGGATCAAGGGCAGGGTCGAGAAAGCGCGGGTCTGCCATTGTGCCATGGGTGATGAAGCCGCGTTCCATGGCCGGCTCGCTGCGGGTTCGCAAATCCTCCAGAGTCTGCTTGACCCAGGCCGTGATCCGCCGGTTGCGCGCGAGTTGTGCGGCGCGATAGCGGGCAAGGAAGTCGTCGGAAAAAGGCGGCTTGGGGCCGACGCTCGCATAGATGTCAAGCGACGGATCGCGCGCAAAGGGATTGTCCTCATCGCTGATCGAGGGGTCCATCCATTCGGTCAGCGTCACTGCGCGGCTGACATGAGCAGCCAGCAGCATGATCGCATCGGCCGGCACAAGCCCCGCCGAGGTCAGGTCATAGGGATCACCTGCCGGTGTGTGCGTGAGCGTGGGGTTTTCGGCCTGGTCCTGGTAAAACAGAGCGAGCGAGCCGCCCCCTGACCAGCCGCCGAGAATGACGGTTTCGTATCCGAAGCGCTGCCTGGCATCGGCGATGCCTGCGCCAAGGTCGCGCACGCATTTCTCCATGATCAGTGCGCTGTCATTGCCGCGATAGCGGGTGTTCACATAGACACAATCGACGCCGCTGCGCGCCAGTGCCGAGATCATCGGCAGGAAGGCACCGCCCCCGACGGGGTGGGAAAACACCACCGCCGTCTTTGCGCGGCTCTCCTTTGCAGCAATGCGCACGCATTCGAGAAACACCATGCCGCCCGCGCCGCCATAAGTGTCCTTGAAGGCCTGCTGTTCGGTATATCCCACACCGTAGATCTGCCGCTCAAGACGTTCCATGTCGCGTCCCTCCTGTCTGAAGCCTTGCCTCTCGCGCTGGTTTTGTCATCGTGGCGACCAGTCAAGCATGCAAGGACGGCGAAAGGAAACAGTCATGACGAAACCCAGCGGAATCCACCATATTGCGGTGATGTCGGCCGACATGAAGGAACATATCGAATTCTTTAGCGACGTTCTGGGATGCCGGCTGGTCGGCCTGTTTGACATGCACGGCGTGCCGGGAGCCTTCCATGCCTTCCTGGAGTTGAACCCGAATTGCCATTTTTCGCTGGTCCATACGCCCGGCACCAGGGACATTGCGATCGAGCTTGGCAAGACCCATTCCGGGACGGGTGCGGCGCCCTGCGCGCCCGGGACGATGCAGCACCTCGCCTTTCGCGTGGATGACGAGGCGGGCCTGCTCAACATGCGCGACAGGATCCGCTCGCGCGGCGTCAATGTCATCGGGCCGATCAATCATGGTATCTGCAGCTCGATCTATTTTGCCGGGCCCGACCAGCTGACGCTGGAAGTTGCCTGTCCCGGCATGGAGATGACGCCGGAGCGCTGGGTCGATCCCGATGTGCTTGAAAGGCTGGAAATCTCGGTGCAGGAGGCCGAACGCTACACCGCGCCTGACGACTATGCCGGCGAGGGCGGCGCCGTGCCCCAGCCGCCCTATGACCGCGCAAAGCCCCACCAGGCCTATCCCGAAAAGGTCTATCAACAGATGCTGGCTGCGCCCGACGAGGCGATCACCGCGCAGGCAAGCTATAGCGAGCCTCCGGTTGCGCTGAAATCTTCACAGGCTTGCTGAAAAACGCAAAGGGACTGTTTCTGAAACGACCCCGGACGTCCGACTGTCC
>CAYXQV010000423.1:0-1853 GCA_964467505.1 uncultured Hyphomonadaceae bacterium
CCCTCCTGAAGAACGAGCAGGATGTCGCCCTGTTCGAACGCCTCGCCTTCCTGTCACGCCGCCAGGGCGAAGGCGGCGGACGGCGCGGGCCGGCGGGGTAAGGGGCGTTTTGGGGACTGCGTCGTCAGGATGGAGTTCTGGATCGAGCTTTCCTGACGGGTGTCAAAGGCCTTACCATCGAGCAGCTCAGGCAGGCGGTTATTGATGAGGCAACGCTGTTGCCGGACTATATTGACCGCTCCCGGATTTGACGGATGGGCACTCGAGTTTGCTGAGAAGGCACGCCCTGCCCTAACAGGCTGCTGAAAAACCAGTTCACGCCGCCGATCCTTCGAGACGCGGCCTTACGGCCGCTCCTCAGGATGAGGCTTATCAGTGGTTTTCCTCATCGGCGAGGTGCGAGCGAAGCGAGCCTCGAAGGACGAGGAAAACCTGAAGACGCGTTTTTCAGCAGCGTGCTAAAGCGCTTTTAGGCGAAGTGTGATCGGTTCGCCGCCCGAAAAGCGCGTAAAAACAAAAACTTGAAGCAGCCCTGCGATTCCGATTGAACGACGGCTGCCCTAATCCATCGCGTCGACGTCCTTTGCGCTGGACACTTTCACATTGCGGCTTGCAGCGACATCTTTCTTGCTGTCGAGGAAGTCGGCCATCTTGGTCTTGTCATGGCGTTCCTGGCGCCAGGTGATCCAGACCAGCGCGATCCAGCCTGCATGAAATCCGAGCCCCACGACAAGGGCGAGCCAGCCCGGGATCGGCCCGATATGGGCGCGGTAAATAAACTCCGTCCATGAACCGACATCATAGGGGTGGATCGCGATCTTGGCGAAATAGGCTGCGCCCTGAATGGCAAATATCCAGCCATAATTGCGCCGCAGCCTCCGGCCAACTGCGCGCAGCATGGAAATCCTGTATTGCGGCTTTTCATAATCATCGGAAAGCGCAGAGCCCCGGTCAAGCGGTATACTGGCCCCCTCCCCGCGCAGCATCGGCACATAGAATGCGATCTCCAGCACCCGCGCGCGAAACCGCCAGACATAGAAGAACCGGTAGCGCCGTGCCTCCAGCATGAGGAACATCACGCAAAGCATGCCCACAAGGACGATCGGAAAGGGCGAGGCATTGGCGCCGGCAAAAACCACTGACAGGGCAATCCCGGTCGAGACAACGGCCCAGTTCGTCGTCTGGTCAAGCCTCTGGCGCCATATGGTCGAGCGGTAGACCTCGCCGCGATAGAGATGGGCGATCGCGCCGACCTCCTTGTTGCCGCAAATCGCCTCGGGCGGATCGCCCTCTCCGGTCTCTTCGGTCGCTCCGGTCTCTTCGTCGAAAACACTGTCCATCATGGGTCGAGTATGGTTCGAGTCACGACGCGCGGCAAACAGGTTCACCAGCTGCGCGCATATCTCCCCTCCCCTTGCGGCAGGCTTGGAAATGCCCGGCCGGCAGGTTACGGTCATTGTACAAGCCTGTTAGCGAGACCTGCCCGATGTTCCTGAACTTCTTCAACGAATTGCGTGACGCCAAGGTGCCGGTCACGTTGAAAGAATACCTCGCCCTTCTCGAAGCGATGGACAAGAACGTCATCGGCATGGACGTGGAGGATTTCTATTATCTCTCGCGCACCGTCCTGGTGAAGGATGAACGCAATCTCGACAAGTTCGACAAGGTTTTCGGCCATGTCTTCAAGGGCCTGGATTCGATGGCCGACGCCGTCAACGTGCAGGACCTGCCAGAGGAATGGCTGCGCAAGATGAGCGAGAAATTCCTCACGCCGGAGGAAATGGAAGAGATCGAGGCCATGGGCGGTTTCGAGAAACTGATGGAAACGCTGAAACAGCGGCTGGAAGAGCAGA
>CAYXQV010000424.1:0-1849 GCA_964467505.1 uncultured Hyphomonadaceae bacterium
GCGCCCCGTCGAGCAGGTCGCGCATGTCGGCGACCCCCGTGCGCGAGGCCGCGTCAAGCTCCATCACATCAGGATGGCGCCCGGCCATGATCGCGGCGCAATGCTCGCCCGGCGGGTCGAGCGTGATCGAGGGGCGGTCCACGTCTTCGGTCTGGTAATTGAGCGCCCGGGCGAGCAGCCGCGCCGTCGTCGTCTTGCCGACACCGCGCACGCCCGTCAGCATGAACGCATGGGCGATCCGGTCGGTCTCGAAAGCATTGGTCAGCGTGCGCACCATCGCTTCCTGGCCGATAAGGTCATCAAAGCGGCGCGGCCGGAATTTGCGCGCGAGCACCTGGTAGCCGCCATCCGCCGGGCCAGTCTCCGCATCACTGAACATGGAGAAAGTGGCCTCGTCGGGGCCATCGGGAAGATCGTGATCACTCATGGTCGGGATAATGGACCCCCGCGGCGGGCGGGGCAATGGCCGCGCGCGCGCCATTCACAGGAAGCGCCCCGCTGGCGTTTGCAAGTGCGAAAGCCGGTGATATGCGAACACCACAACACGCTGCGCCTGTCAGTGCCGCGCTGCAAGAAGGCTGAACGCTGATGTCCGATCCCGTAACCGAACTTCTCGACCTGCTCGACCTTGAGCAACTCGAAGTCAATCTCTTCCGCGGGCAGAGCCCCGACAACGAAACCAATCAGCGCGTCTTTGGCGGCCAGGTGATCGCGCAGGCGCTGAACGCCGCCTACCGCACCGTGGAAGACCGGCTGTGCCATTCGCTGCATGCCTATTTCATCCGCCCCGGCGATCCCGACATCCCGATCATTTACGAGGTCGACCGCGCCCGCGACGGCGGCAGCTTCACGACGCGCCGCGTGATCGCCATCCAGCACGGCCAGCAGATATTCAACATGGCCTGCTCCTTCCATGTCGAGGAGGAAGGCTGGCATCACCAGCACGACATGCCTGAGGTCCAGGGTCACGACACGCTGATGACAATGGAAGAGCTGCGCGCAAAAATATCCGACAAGATCCCGGAGAAGTATCGCGACCAGTTCCTGCGCCCGCGCGCTGTGGAGATGCGCGAGATCGACCCGATGCACATGCTGAATCCCACGCCGAAGCCCGATGTCAGCCATCTGTGGTTTCGCGTGGCTGCACAGATCGACGAGAGCCCGGCGATCCACCAGTGCCTGCTGGCCTATGCTTCGGACATGCGCCTGTTGGGCACAGCCCAGCGCCGCCATGGCGTGTCATGGCTGACCGGAGAGGTGATCGGCGCCAGTCTCGACCACTCGATGTGGTTTCATGCGCCGGTCAGGTTCGACGAGTGGCTGCTCTATTCCATGGACGCGCCATGGGCTGGCGGCGCGCGCGCCTTCAATCGCGGCAAGGTCTTTACCGAAAATGGCCAGCTCGTCGCCTCCGTCACCCAGGAAGGCCTGATGCGTCCGAACCGGAAATACAAGAAGAAGGACACCTGATACCGTCCTCCCCAGAGCGCGGGGCCCTTCGACTTCCCTCAGGATGAGGGATGGCCGGCGCAGGCTCTATCTTCCCCCGCTTGCGGGGGAAGTGGCCGGCGCAGCGGGTCGGAGGGGGCATTCCGGAGCCAATCACGAAGAGCAATCTCACAAATTGAGAGTCCGCTCTGCCCCCATCGCCCCTTCGGGGCACTTCCCCCGCGAGCGGGGGAAGATGGGCCAGGGCGCCCCCTCAAACCAGCGGATATTCCGCCTCCGCCACGTAGCGCGACGGGCCGCGGCCCATATGGCTTTCATAGAGGTGGAAACGGTCGGCCCAGAAGGGACCGGCTTCGAAAGTCTGGAAACGTTCCGACCAGGCCATGGCGTCGGCCAGCGG
>CAYXQV010000425.1:0-1845 GCA_964467505.1 uncultured Hyphomonadaceae bacterium
CAAGCGTGTGCTCCATCTTCATCGCTTCCATGACCGCCAGCGGCTGGCCCTTTTCCACAAGGCCGGTTTCCGGAACCATCAGCGCAATCAGCTTGCCGGGCATGGGCGCGCGGATCAGGTCGCCGCCCTCCACCGCTTCCGCCTCGGCTTCATAGTCAGGCACCTCGATCAGGAAACTGTCACCTGCCGCCGTGACCGCAAACCGTGTCGCCGACAGGTCGGTAACCAGCGGCAGGGGCGCATCCTCATCGACCAGTGCAACACCGCTGGAGATCACACCATCGACCTTCAGCACCAGGCGCAGCTGTGCATCGCCATTCAGGCGCCAGCCATCGCGGAAACTCCACGGGTCGCCGCCCGGCGGGCCGGAGACGAGGATATCGGTGACAGCCGCCAGCCCGGCGACGGCGTGGCTTTCCGGCACATGTGTCAGCGTGTCGGCCTGCTCGGCGATCCAGTTGACGTGATGGGTCGCCTCGCCAAAGGCCTGCGAGACGATGCAGCGCCCGATGAAACCGACATTGCCCGGCACACCGACGAGCTGGGTATGGGCCAGCGTCGCCGCCATCGCGTCGATCGCATCATCGCGGGTTTCACCATGCACGATCAGCTTAGCAATCATCGAGTCATAGTTCGACGGCACCCGGTCGCCCGGCTCGAAACCGCCATCCCATCGCGTCGTCACACCGTCCGGCGGGTCGAGCGGTCCGAAGGCCTCGATCCTCCCGGCGCCCGGCCGGAAGCCCTCGCACGGGTCTTCCGCGCAGATCCGCGCCTCGATGGCATGGCCAATCATCGGAATATCTTCCTGTTCCAGCCCCAGCGCCTCGCCACTTGCCACCCGCAACTGCAGTTCGACCAGATCAAGCCCGGTGATCATTTCCGTTACCGGATGCTCGACCTGCAGCCGGGTGTTCATCTCGAGGAACCAGAAATTCTCGCGGCTGAGCGCACCATTGCCATCGACAATGAACTCCACCGTCCCGGCACCTTCATAACGGACCGACCGGGCCAGCCGGACCGCCGCCGAGGTCATCGCCTCGCGCACCTCCTCGCTCATGCCCGGTGCCGGTGCTTCCTCGACGACTTTCTGGCGCCGCCGCTGCAGCGAGCAGTCCCGCTCATAGAGGTGGACGACATTGCCGGCGCGGTCGCCAAACACCTGCACTTCGATATGGCGCGGTCGCTCGACCAGCTTTTCCAGCATCACCCTGCCATCGCCAAACGCGCTCTCAGCCTCACGCACGGCGCTTTCCAGCTCTCCGGCCAGTTCGCCCGCCTCGCTGACCAGCCGGATGCCGCGCCCACCGCCTCCCGCTACGGCCTTTATCAATAGCGGATAGCCGACCTTTTCCGCCTCGCTCGCCAGTGTCTGCACATCCTGGCTTTCGCCGCGATACCCCGGCAGGACCGGCACGCCAGCCTCCTCGGCGATGCGCTTGGCCTCGTCTTTCAGGCCCATGGCGCGGATCGTTTCCGGCTTCGGTCCGACCCAGATCAGGCCAGCCTTGATCACCGCCTGCGCAAAGCCGGCATTTTCGGACAGAAAGCCATAGCCCGGATGGATCGCCTCGCAGGCTTGCTCAAGCGCGGCTGCGATGATGCGTTCGCCGTCGAGATAGCTCTCTGCCGCCGGTGCCGGCCCGATATACACAGCGCTGTCGGCCTCGCGCACATGCAGGCCAAGCGCATCGGCGTCGGAATAAACCGCAACCGCGCGAATGCCGAGACGCCGGCAGGTGCGAATGATGCGGCAGGCGATCTCACCGCGATTGGCGATCAGGAGAGAGGAAATCATGCCATTGGCTTTCGGCCCCGGTGGATGAAGGCTACCAGTACAAAACT
>CAYXQV010000426.1:0-1830 GCA_964467505.1 uncultured Hyphomonadaceae bacterium
CCGGCGCAGGGTGCACGGCCATGCCGGCCGGCTTGTTGATCACGATCAGGTCATCATCCTCGTGCAGGATGTCAAGCGCGATGGCCTCGGCCTGCGGGGTGGCGGGCACCGGCTCGGGCATCTCCAGCGCATATTCGCAGCCTGGAACCACGCCGGCGCGCGGATCACTGACAGATTCGCCATCACAGGTCGCAGCGCCAGCCTTGACCAGCACCTTTGCCCGCGAACGCGACAGCCCATCGAGCGCTTCGGAAAGGAAGCGGTCAAGGCGCAGGCCGCGATCAGTCTCGCCCGCAATGGCTGTGCGTGTCTGGCTCACCGCTCCGATATAGACGCTTTTCGCACGGCGCGTCATTGCCTCGACACATCCGCATGATTAATCAGGTCATGGACATGCGCGGGAAGCAGGAAAATGACAGATCTCACGAGACGCAATCTGCTGGGGCTGGCGAGCGGTGTTGCGGGGCTCGCCGCCTGCGGCCAGGTCTCCGATGTCGCTTCGGGCGAGCGTGTGAACATGGATGCCGACACGCGTGCGCCTTACGATGGCGAGGTGGCCTTCGATCATGGCGTGGCCTCCGGTGACCCGCTGCCTGATCGCGTGATCCTGTGGACGCGGGTGACACCGCTTGGCCCGCGCAGCCAGCCGATCCCTGTCTCCTATGGTGTCTTTGCCGACCGTGAACGCACCCGGCCCGTCGCGTTTGGCCTGACCATGGCCGAGCCGGGGCGCGACTTCTGCGTCAAGGTGGATGTTGCAGGGCTGGAGCCTGACCGGGAGTATTTTTTCCAGTTCATCGCCCGTGCCACAGGCGGCCAGATCGGCTCGCCGCTCGGACGCACGAAGACTGTCGCCGCTGCCGGTGACCGCCCGACGCTGAAGCTCGCCGTGGTGTCGTGCTCCAACTTTCCATTCGGCTATTTCAACGTCTATCGCGAGATCGGCGCGCAAACCGGTCTCGACGCCGTGGTCCATCTCGGCGATTACATCTATGAATATGGTGTCGATGGGTATGGCGGAGAGACAGGCAAGGCGCTCGGGCGAAACCATGACCCGGTTGTCGAGATCGTCACCCTCGAAGATTACCGTATTCGCCATGCGCAGTACAAATCCGACCCGGACCTGCAGGCCGCTCACGCCGCAGCGCCCTGGCTGTGCACATGGGACGACCATGAGAGCGCCAATGATTCCTACCGGACCGGCGCGGAAAATCACAATCCCGAGGAGAATGAAGGCAACTGGTCGGACCGCAAGCAGGCCGCCGTGCAGGCCTATCTGGAATGGATGCCGGTACGCGATCCCGAACCGGGCCGCGCGCGCGAGGCCATCTACCGGCGCTTCGATTTTGGCGACACGGCGAGCATTTTCTGCCTGGAGTCACGGCTGACCGGGCGCTCCGACGAGATCAGCTGGGTTGCAGAGCTTGGCGGCCTGGAGGCGCAACAAATCCCGATGGCTGCCGCCAGGACGATGACGAGAGTCCAGGCCGATTCGCGCACCATGCTTGGCGCGGCGCAGGAGGACTGGCTCGCCGGGGGGCTTGCCGCATCGGCCGGGCGCGGGACAAGCTGGCAGGTGCTGGCCAACCAGGTCGTGATGGGCAGGGTGCGCCCGCCCAACTTCACCAGGACGCTGACGCCGGAACAGATCGCGGCGGTCGAAGACGGCATTATCCAGCAACTGATTCCCTTCTCGCAGCTTGGCCTGCCCCTCAATCTTGATGCGTGGGATGGCTTCCCTGCTGCCCGCGAGCGGCTTTATGCAAGCGCCGCCAAGGCTGGCGCCCGGCTCGTAACGCTTGCCGGCGACTCGCATACCGCCTGGGCGAA
>CAYXQV010000427.1:0-1827 GCA_964467505.1 uncultured Hyphomonadaceae bacterium
CCAACTTGGCGAGGCCTGCGGTTGCGCTCATGTGCAAGGGGTTAATCGCAACCCGGCAGCGTGTTCACTTTTTGCGAAGAATTTCCTGCAAGACTTTCACCAATCGCTAATCACCGGCGGATGCCACACATTCGCCATCTGAAGGTCGAGCGCCCTTCAAGGGAGGATGCCATGCCATATTCCGATACCGAAACAGACGCAGCCGCAGCAAAGTCCGCCGAAACGCGCTTCAAGGTCGATCTCTGGGCAACCGACCTGAATGATGTCGAGCTTGGTATCATGAAGCGCACCCAGCATGAAGCCGCATCCGACCAGTTCACCAAGGACATGGAAGTCATCGGACAGGTCAGGGAGGACGGCGAGCGCACCGGCCTGATCGCCTTTCGTAAGGGGCTCTGGAACGATGAACGCGGCGGCCGGCGCCGGCTCGTCATCAAGCTGTTCTCGGAAAACTGGAACTGGCGCGGGTCGCTGGACATGATGATCGGACGCTCGCTTCAGCTCGCGCATGGCGCTGACGGCATTCCCGCACCGGCCTTCTCGATCAATCTTGCCCGCCATGACCAGCTGGTCCAGCTGGAATGCTCGGCCCATCGCCTGCCGCTGGTGCCTGAGAAATTCTCCTTCTTCATCCTTACCGAAGACGGACCGGTCTTCTATCGCCTGCGCCGCGACCGCGTCAGTATCGGCGCGGATTTCAACCTTTTCAGCGCCGATGGCAGCCGTGTCGGCCGGCTGGATGGCCAGCTCGCCAATCTTGGCGGAGCGTGGAAGGTTCGCCTGTCAGGCAAGCATGCCAATGCCAAGCTCCGCTCGGTGCTGACCCTGTTCTGCGCCATGTTGCGCTTCCATGGCGATTGCAGGAAGCATGTCCAGACGCTGCAGCGCGCAATGGCGGACGGAAAAGCCATCCATCTCGACCATCTCGAAGACAATCTCTACATGAATCCCCGGCGGACCCGTTAACGCCGCATAAACCATAATTCAGCCGCTCTTGGCTGGTAGCTGACGCCACATGCCTCAATTCGATGATCCAAGACTGACGGCGCCTGCCGGCGCGTCCACGCGCTACCAGGTCTCGGCCGGTGTGGCCGCGATCCGCGCGAAGCCCTGCCCGGACGGTGAAATGGTCACCCAGGCGCTACACGGCGAGAGTGTCCGCGTCTTTCGCGAAGAGGGCGCGTTTGCGCAGGTTCAGCTTGAACATGACCGCTATACCGGTTGGGCGCTGATGGACGCGTTGTCGGCGCCGCGCATCGAGACCACGCACCGCGTTCACGCCCTGCGCACCTATGTCTTTTCGGAGCCTGACCTGAAATCGGCACCACGCTTCCTGATCAGCCTCAACAGCCAGGTCGCGGTCGAGGGCGCCGAAAACGGGTTTGCAAAATGTGCACGTGCCGGCTGGGTGTTCGAGGGGCATCTCTCGCCAGGCGACGTTTTCGAAAGCGATCCGGCCAGCGTGGCGGAGCGGTTTGCTGGCACGCCCTATCTGTGGGGCGGGCGCGAGAGTCTCGGTCTCGACTGCACAGGCCTGACCTGCGCGGCCTTCGCCGCCTGCGGGCTGACCCTGCCGCGTGACAGTGACATGCAGCTGGCATGGTGTGGCACCCCGGTGGACGACTGGCAGGGCGCGGGCATGTTGCAACGCGGGGACCTTGTCTTCTGGAAGGGCCATGTCGCCATCATGCTCGATGACACCCGGCTGATCCACAGCAATGCGTTCCATATGGCGACAGCGATCGAACCGCTTGACAGCGCGATCCGGCGGATTGCGCCGCGCTATGGCGATCCCGTCGGCGTCAGGCGGATCGCAATCGATGAAGA
>CAYXQV010000428.1:0-1823 GCA_964467505.1 uncultured Hyphomonadaceae bacterium
TCGCTGCGCCGTGTCAGCGACCTGCCTTTGCTGGTGCTGACCACGGAACCTGCCACTGTCGGCCTGATCGAGGCGGTTGAAGGTGCCATGCCGGTGCTGGTCGAGCCTGTTTCCAACCCATCAAGGCGGCTCAGGAGCCGGCGCTTCCAGCAGGTTTACAGCAAGTTGCGGGTCTTCGAACTGACCGGCTACGACCGCATTGTTTACCTGGATGCGGATATGATCGTCCTGCGTTCCCTCGATTTCCTGTTTCGCGGTGAGGGCTTTGCCGCCGCGCCCGACTGGGGTGAGGAATTGCCGCTGTCGCGGTTCAACAGCGGCCTGTTCGCTTTCGATCCGGAGCCGGGGCTGTACCAGGCGCTGATCGGGCGCATCGAAACTGTGGAAAGCTATGACGGGGGTGACCAGGGGTTTCTCAACACGGCCTTCCCGGACTGGACGCCGCTTGATCCATGCGTGAACACGCTGGTGCGGTCACTTTCGACCTATCCGGACCTTACGGCGCCCGAAGAAATAAGGGTCATCCATTTCGTGGGTCGCAAACCCTGGCAGCCGGGTGCACGCGCCTGCGGCGACGACCTGCTCGCCTTGTGGGACAGCTTTCTCGACAGCCCCGATCGCGACGCCGTGCGGGAGGCGCGCGAGAGGATAACGCCCGCCGTCCTCGCTTTGCGTGTGCGCGGGGTGTTTGAAGAGCGCGTCTGGCCGACCTGCCATGTGCTCGCCAGCCAGACCCGCCGGTTTGCCGCTGCCCTCACGCAGCGCCCGGTTTCAGCGGCGAAGGCTTTGCCACGAAAGCTTGCAACCGCAATGCGCATCTTGCGCGAGGGACCGCTGCAATGACATGACGGCTATGATTGAGGACCAATGATTTCGCCAAGGGGACAGTTGACCATGGACGCATTTGCACTGATCCCGGCGCGCGGAGGGTCGAAGGGGATCGAGCGCAAGAACCTGCGGCGTGTGGGCGGGCTCAGCCTGCTGGCAAGGGCTGTGCGCGCGTGCCGGCAGGCCCATGGCGTCAAGGCGGTCTGGGTGAGCTCTGACGACAGCCAGATTCTGGAGGAGGCGGCCCGGTCGGGCGCGCAGACGCTCCTGCGACCAGCCGCCATCAGCGGCGATCTTGCGACAAGCGAAAGTGCGCTCGCGCACGCTCTGGAGGCCTGGGACGGGCAGGGGGCTGCGCCGCAAACACTGGTGATGGTGCAATGTACCAGCCCCTTCGTGACCGCCGACGACATTGATGGCACGCTCGAAGCAATGATGCGTGAGGGCGCCGATTGCGCCCTGACCGTCACGCCGTTTCATGGATTTCTCTGGACGCAGGGCGCTGCGGAAAGCGGGATTGCGGCTGTTGGCCATGACGCCGCTCACCGACCGCGTCGCCAGGACCGCGACCCTGTCTATCGCGAGACCGGCGGCGTCTACGCCATGACGACAGAGGGCTTTCGCGAGCACCGGCACCGTTTCTTCGGAAAGATCGCGCACCATGTCGTCGATGAAGGCCGGGCGATCGAGATCGATACCCTGCAGGAACTCGAACTCGCCAACTGGCAGGCCCGCAATGAAGCGCTTTCGCCGGGCCTGATGGCGCAACTCGCCGCGGTGGACACCCTGCTGCTGGATTTCGATGGAGTGATGACGGACAACCGCGCCATCGTCTCGCAGAACGGAGATGAAGCTGTCGTCGTCTCGCGATCGGACGGGTTCGGGATCGAACTGATCGGCCGGCTGGGCATCGAGACGGTCGTGATCTCCAAGGAACGCAATGACGTGGTGGCCGCCCGGTGCCGCAAGCTCGGAATTGCCTGCTACCAGGCGAT
>CAYXQV010000429.1:0-1816 GCA_964467505.1 uncultured Hyphomonadaceae bacterium
ATGTCGCCTGCGCCATGATCCTGCACGCTCTTTACCCTGCCAATCGGCTCGGCGCCGCCGGCATAGACCGAAAGCCCGACAAGATCCTCGACATAGAACTCGTTTTCGCCCGTATCGGGCAGGCTTGTTCGCGGCACATGCAGGCGCGTGCCCTTCAGGCCATCCCAGGCCTCGCGTGTGCGCGGCTGTCTGGGCGTGACGATGAAATGGGATTTCGCCGGGCGGACGGTTTCAGCCTCGATGAGCACTGCGCCATCGGCTCCCAGAAGCGGGCCATAGGTGAAACAGTCTGCCGGTTCGCCGGTAAAGCTCTTTATACGGACATCCCCGCGCACCCCGTGGGCCCCGGCAATGGCGCCCACGACTATCAGCCGGTTACCGTCCGTGCCACTCATCCCCGCCAGCCGGGGTGCCGTGCGCGCTTGCCTGCGCCAAGCGGGCGGACCGAGGAAATATTGTCGTTGAGCCCGAAAGGCGAAAGCTTGCCGACAGAGGCATCGATAATCTCGCAGCGCCCCCGGAATTGCGGATCGGTGCAGACTTCCCAGACGCCGTGATCGACGCGGATGGAACTGACCGTATCGTTTGCGCCGCGATATTTCAGATAGGTGTCGGCGCCGTCGAGCGTATATGCGCGCCCCCGGAAATAGGGGTCGGCATAAAGCGTGATGGCGCCATAACCGCGCATGTCATCGCTGCGGTGCCCGTCATTGCGATAGTCCCGGCGCGGCGTGTCATTCCGGGCGTAATCATCGTAATCGCGATGGCGCGTGGCATGACGCCTGACAGGACGCAACGACGTGATCGTGTCGTCCATGCGGATCCAGGAGAGCTTTTCTTCCTCACCGCGGATGATCCGGCACCGGCCCTTGAAGTCCGGGTCGGAACAGACCTCCCAGGCGCCACCGCGCACGGCTATGGACGAGATCGCATCATTGAGCCCGATCCGCTGGTGCGACAGGGACTGCACGGGTCCGTTCAGTTCGATGGCGCGGCCATTGAAATAAGGGTGTTCCCAGGCGATGAGACCGGCCCCGTGATACTGCCCGCCCGCGAGCCTGTCAGTGCGATTATCCCGCCCATGGCCATAAGCCTCGCTTTCGTGGGAGCGGCTGCGATCGGCAGTGGCCGGCGATGCGAAAAGGCTCGCGCCAAGAAGGCTCGCAGCCAGGAGGCGGGCGGAAAATCGGGTCATGGCAAACTCCTTGCAGTCTGGACGACCCTTCTCGCACAAGGCGTATGAACCGGCCACCAAGGCTCGGTTCAGGCCGCATTAACCCTCCGCCTTCTCGGCCTCTGCGGCTTCTTCGCCAGGAGTTTCCCCTGTAGCAGCTTCCTCCTGACCGTCGCTGGCGGTCGCTTCTGCGGCAGCGCGCCTGGCCTCTTCCTCGGCTTCCTTGCGGGCGGCGGCCTTCTCGATGCGCTCTTCAGCGCGTTCCTTCGCTTTCTGGCCGGGCTCGCCCTTTTTCAGGTTGCTGCCGGGCTTGAAATCCCAGACGGGCTTGTCGGCGCCTTCCAGCGTGATCTGGCCAAGCAGGCGGGCCACGCGGTCGGTCGGCTTGGCACCTTTTGCGATCCATTCGGCCGCCAGTGCGCCGTCGATCTTCACGCGGTTTTCGTTATCCCTTGCAAGGCGCGGATCATAGGTGCCGACGCGCTCGATATAGCGCCCGTCGCGCGGCATGCGGCTGTCGGCGACGACAACGCGGTAGAAGGGACGTTTCTTTGACCCGCCACGGGCGAGTCGGATTTTAAGGGCCATGTGTTTTCTCCAATTATGACCGGTTATCCTCTCCCGCCTGCGGGAGAGATGCCC
>CAYXQV010000430.1:0-1813 GCA_964467505.1 uncultured Hyphomonadaceae bacterium
GGGCGACATCGCCTGCGCGCAGGTCCTGTGTCCGGCTCTGGTTGATATAGCCCTTCTCGGTGATCTCGCCGGCATCGGCGCGCGGGGGCACGGACTGCAGGCAGACCCGGCGCACGCGGGCGGTCGCATTGGGATGGTCGCGATTGTAGCGGGCAATCCCGGCGCGCACGGCGCTGACGACCTCCGGATGGTGGACAAGTTCCTCTAGCGGCAACGCCTCGCCGACATGGCGCTGGCACCAGGCTTCGTTCAGGAAGCCGAGAATGGCGATATAATCTTCGTTCAGCCCGCAGATCACCGCATCCGAAAGCGCGCCATTGGCCGCCGCAACGACCTGCACGCGCACGGTGCCCGCCGAGACCCATGAGCCGTTGGCCAGCTTGAATTCCTCCGCGGTGCGCCCGTCAAAGGCGAGGCCTTTTTCCGGCTGTTCCGGGTCAACGAATTTCACCGCATCGCCGAGCTTGTAGAAGCCCTCCTCATCGAAGGCGTCGGCGGTCTTTTCCGGCATCCGGTAATAGCCCCGCATCACCAGCGGCCCGCGCACGCGGCATTCCAGCTTGCCACCGCTGACCGGGGCGAGCTTCATCTCGCAGCCCGGCAGCGGCAGGCCGATCAGTCCCATCGTGTCATTGGGCCAGTGGACATTGGCGGCCGTCGGCGCGGTCTCGGTTGCGCCATAGCCAGCCGACAGGGAGATGCGCTCGCCGGTGGTGGCCACGGCGACCTTCTGCACGCGCTCATAGATGTCCTGGCCCATCGCCGCCCCGCCATAGGCCATGACGAACAGGCGTTTGAAGAAGGTCTCGGCCAGCGTGCTGTCGCGTTCAAACTCGGTCGCAAGCGCAGCCCAGGCCGCCGGCACGGTCGTGTGCTGGGTTGGCGAGACTTCGCGCATGTTTCGCAGCATTTCCGGCAGGCGGGCGGGCGTCGGTGCGCCCCAGTCGATATAAAGCGTGCCGCCCCAGTCGGTCATCGAATGCAGGATCGCGTTGGCGCCGTAGGTGTGGCTCCAGGGCAGGAAATTGATCATCACCTGCGGGCCCTGTGAGAGCTCCTCCAGCCGTTCGACATCCCAGACCGAGCGGATCATCCTGGCATTCGCCGCGATCTGGCCATGAGTGTTGATGACGGCCTTGGGCTCACCGGTCGAGCCCGATGTCATCATGAACTTCGCGACTGTCTCAGCGGTCAGCCGGTCATAGGCGAGATCGACCGCGCTGGTCACCGGGGTCTGCGCCATCGCGTCCAGTGCAACGCTCTCGCAGCGTTCCGGCGCATTGCGGGCATGTATCACCGCCCGCCGGCCAAGCCCCATGCCGTCCAGCGCGCGCTGATACTCCGCGCCGTCGTCGACATAGATGATTTTCGGCTCGATCAGGGCGTCGATATATTTCAGCCGGCCAAGGTCCTCGCTGAGCAGGGCATAGGCCGGCGTGACCGGCACCACCGGGCTGCCCGCCCACATCGCTGCGTACATGACGAGCGCATGTTCGATCGAATTGCGCGACAGGATCATCACTGGCGCGTCCGGTCCTGCGCCCATGTCGAGGAATGCCTGCGCCAGTGCGCGGATCTTCGCCAGCGCCGTGCCATAGCTCAGCGTCACCCAGCCTTTACGCGGCAGATCAACCGGGTCGCGCTGCGCCAGCCAGACGCGATCAGGCGCTGCGCCGCCCCAATAGGCGAGCGGTGCGAGCATATGGGCCGGATGGGGCCGCAGCGGCTGGCCATTGCGCAGCAGGAAAGACCCGTCGGCGCGCCGCTCCACCTCCAGCTTCTGCGGCAGGTAAGGCACCTCCCGGAACGGTAT
>CAYXQV010000431.1:0-1798 GCA_964467505.1 uncultured Hyphomonadaceae bacterium
ACGCGATCGGCCCGAGCATGTCGCCGATCTCTTCCAGCAGCGGCTGGCCGGCCTCGAGCCCGACACTCGCGATGAAGCCGGGACGCAGCAGGTCGCCCGCCGTCATCGCGCTCCCGCCGGCGGTGATCCCAAGCTCGGCAAAACTGTCGAAAACGATGCCTGCCAGCAGCGAGAAGTTGCCGATCACATAAGCAAAGAAGCCGACATACAGCACTTTCCGGATCAGGCCGGCGATCACATCACTGTTCTGCGACAAGGCCCAGAAAAGGCCCGCCAGCGTGATGTCGATGACGATCAGCGTGGTCGTCAGATACGCGACATCGCCGGCCAGCAGGCCGAAGCCGCTGTCGATATAGGCAATGAAGGTCGCCAGGAAGGTGTCGATCACGTCCATCAGTCACGGGTCCCCAGAAAGCTGCGGGTGCGCGCGCGCCCGCGCGCTTCCTCGGCAAGCTGGCGGGCCCGCTCGAGCGCTTCGGCGCGGTAATGGGCCGCCATGATGGTTTCCATCTGCATCAGCTGCTGGGTCTGCAGCGCCTCGATCTGGTTGCCGGCCTGTGTCGCCTGCAGGGCGCCTGCCGCCGACTGGCTGAGATCGACAAGGCCGGTAATCGCCGCGCCGTCGCTCTGATTGTCTTCAAGCGCAACCGAGACGGTCACCAGCGTGTCGCGATACGCGCTGCGCGACTGGCGCCAGCGCGCGCGGGCCTCCTCGACCAGCACCGCCTGGCGCGGCGGCTCGGTGCCATAGTCTTCCGGATAGGCGGTTTCATATTCGCGCTCGACCTCTTCAACGCCATAACCGATGCCTTCAGCCTCCTGCATCAGCTCGTGGATGCGGCGGATACGCTCGGCAATGATCGCTTCGGCGACATTGACGGGCAGGGTTTCGAGATTGCGGGCCATGTTCTCCAGCATTTCGATTTCATGGGTGAGCTGCTGGATCTGCTGGTTGATCTGTTGCAGCGAGCGCACGGCGGTCAGGATGTTCTGGGTGTGGTTGGCCGGGTCATAGACAATGCCGCCGCCGAAGAACTGGGCGCTGGCAGACGGCGCGATGACGCCTGAGAGCGGCGCGGTGCAGATGAAGGCTGAGGCGAGGAGGCGTTTCATGGGCTTGGCTCCTATTCTGCTGCGAGGGCGTGGGTGGATGGGAATGGATTGCCGGTCTCGGGCACATCACTGGACGGGGCATGGCCGGGCCAACGGGTGAGCAGGTCGGCCGCCCAGAGCAGGCCTTTTTCGATGAGCCAGCAGGCGGCAAAGCCGTCGCCCTCGGTCTCCGCCCAGATGCGATCCATGCGGGCTTGGTCCTCAGGTGAACTTGCCCCACAAATCGACAGCGCTATCGGCCCGAGTCCGAGTTCGAACACCCGGCATCCCAATGGCGACTGGTAGTAATAATCGCGCTTGGGTGTGGCCCGGCTGATCAGCTCGATCTGGCGGGCATTGAGGCCGAACCGCTGATAGGTCTCGCGGGACTGGGGTTCCTGCGCGCGCTCATTCGGCAGGAAGATCCGTGTCGGGCAGGATTCGACGAGCGCGGGCGCAATGGAGGAGTTCGCAATGTCGGCCAGCGACTGCGTCGCGAACACGACGGACACGTTCTTCTTGCGCAGGGTCTTCAGCCATTCGCGGATGCGCGCTGCGAACATCGGATCATCGAGGAAGAGCCAGGCTTCATCGAGGATGAGCAGTGTGGGCCGGCCATCGAACCGTTCTTCCAGCCTGTGGAAGAGATAAGTGATGACAGGCGCCACCGCGCCCCTGGCGTGCATCAGCTCTTCCATCTCGAAAC
>CAYXQV010000432.1:0-1792 GCA_964467505.1 uncultured Hyphomonadaceae bacterium
ATCATGATTTTTCCAGCCGGATCGGGCAATTCAAGGGCGCATTCACGCGAGCGCTGCGCGCAGAGTAATGCGCGCCCTGGCCCGCCTTGTCGCAGCAAAAGGCGCTGCGCAGCGCGACAATATCGCGCTCCCGACGGTGTGACTTTACAAGAGTGCAAAGCCGATCTATTGCGGTTGCGCTGGCGGATATTGCATTTTCTGGATGCAGGCCGGACAAATTGGCTGTATTTCCCATTTCAGCCGAATCAAACCTGCCCATGAATCAGGGAAAGCCCTGCAAAAGCCGCCTTATAACCCTGTTTCTTGTTACATTACAACGCACTACACTGTAACGCAATCTCCGCGAAGCACCACCCCGCCCTTTAGTCCCGCCCTGCCCTGCGCCCCATGCGCCACGCAAGCGACCATCCGCGATTAAACACAAGGGGGATTGGCAAATGAAATCAGCTGGATTATATGTTTGATAACAGGTTCGGTCTAACGGACCGAATCAAATATCCCCGGAGAAAAGAATGAAACAGACAAGCCACGAACTCGAAACCATGGAAATGCCGGAACTTCTCGAATTGAAAGACCGGATTGATGGCCAGATCGAAAAGCTTGCCGCCAATGAGCTGCAGGAGCTCGAAGCGCGCATGCAACGCCTGCGGCCATATGTGAAGGGCACGGCCCAGCGCACCACCAGCAAGGCGGCGCCAAAGTATCGCGACCCGCAGACAGGCAAGACATGGTCCGGTCGCGGCCGCACCCCGATCTGGCTGCGCGACCAGGAAGAAAAAGGCAAGAACCGGGAAGACTTCCGCATCAAATAGGCCTGCGAAACTGGCCCGGCCGCAGATGCAGCGAATCGCGGCCTGGCCAGACGCGGAACGGTTTCATTGGTTATTGACCGGTTTCGCGCTACGGTAAAACCGATGCATGCGATGGTTCGTCTTCTCGCCCTCCTGGCGATGGCCCTTCTGGCTGCCCAGCCGGTCATGGCCTGTTGCCTGACAGGCCACGCCCCGGTCGCGCATGCAGGCGCCGGCAGCCCGCCGCCCTGTCATGACAGCATGGCGCAAATGCCGGCAACGCCTGACGGGCAGTCGCGCGATATTGCCAGCGGTCCGGGTGCCGACCCGGTTGATTGTCCCGGCTGCATCGATTGCGATAGCACCATGATGCAGGCGCAATCGGGCGGCGATACCGCAGTTTCGCCAAACACCCCCGGCCCGGTCGGCCTTGCCGCCGTGGAGACACGCTTTCCCGGCTTCGAGCCCAGGCTCATGGTCCGGGCGACAGGCCCGCCCGGTCGCCTGTTCATTGCCCACACCACCCCTGTGACCCTGAAGCAGCGCCTTCTGAACTGAGACAAGGCTCGGCCCCCGTGCACCTGCGCGGCGTTTCGCTTTTCGTCCCCGTTCAAGAAGGCGCATTTCCATGCCTGCCCCAATCCGATCCGGCGCCCTGTGCGCTGTTCTCCTTGCAGTGTCGCCCGCCATGCCGGCCAGGGCCCAGAGCCTTGAAACGCTCGAAGCACGCCTTGCCGACCATCCCTCGCTCGCCGCGCTCACCCACCAGGCCGATGCGTCGCGCCAACGCGGGATCGCCGCGATCGCCCTGCCCGATCCGGTAATCTCGGTCGGGATTGACAATTTCCCCCTCCATGATCCGTCCTTCGACACTTTCCTGCCGACCAACAAGGCAATCGGCGTGCGACAGGCGATCCCGAACCGCGCCGGTCGCCAGGCCCAAGCACGCGGCGCACGCGCCACGGCAGCCGGGCACACTGCCCATCATGCGCAGCAATATG
>CAYXQV010000433.1:0-1784 GCA_964467505.1 uncultured Hyphomonadaceae bacterium
CTGCAAAGCGCCCAGACCGCAGCGCTTGCCGCGTCCCACCAGACCCTGACGCCGGAGCACGTCCTCAAGGCGATGCTGGAGGACCGCGACCAGCTGGCGGTCAACCTGATCCGCGCGGCGGGCGGGCGTCCGGAACTCGTTGTCCAGGGCGTTGACACAGCACTGGGGAAACTGCCGCGCGTCACCGGCGGTGACAACCAGCTGCGCCTTGACCAGCATGGCGCCAAGCTCTTCGCGGATGCCGAGACGGGTGCAAAAAAGGCTGGTGACAGCTTTGTCACGGTCGAGCGCTTGCTGCTCGCCATGGCAGCCCTGTCTGGCGCGGCTGTGGCCAGCATCCTCAAGGATGCAGGTGTGACCGAAAAGGCGCTGGAAGGCGCCATCGCGCAGCTTCGTCAGGGTCGCACCGCCGACAGCGAAACAGCCGAGGAAGGCTACGAAGCGCTGAAGAAATACGCCCGCGACCTCACTCAGGATGCGCGCGACGGCAAGCTCGATCCGGTGATCGGGCGCGATGAGGAAATTCGCCGCACCGTGCAGGTGCTCTCGCGTCGCACCAAGAACAATCCCGTCCTGATCGGCGAGCCCGGCGTTGGCAAGACCGCGATTGTCGAGGGTCTTGCCCTGCGCATCATTGATGGCGACGTGCCCGAAAGCCTGAAGGACAAGCGGCTTATGGCGCTCGATATGGGCGCGCTGATTGCTGGCGCGAAGTTTCGCGGCGAGTTCGAGGAGCGGCTGAAAGCGGTCCTCAATGAAGTCGAACAGGCCGAGGGCGGCATCATCCTGTTCATCGACGAAATGCACACGCTTGTCGGCGCGGGCAAGGCCGACGGCGCGATGGACGCGTCCAACCTGCTGAAACCGGCGCTGGCCCGCGGCGAGTTGCACTGTGTCGGCGCGACCACGCTGGATGAATATCGCAAACATGTCGAAGGCGACCCCGCACTGGCGCGCCGCTTCATGGCCGTCTTTGTCGATGAGCCGAGCGTGGAGGACACAATCTCCATCCTGCGCGGCCTGAAGGGGCGCTACGAGGCCCATCATGGCGTGCGCGTTTCCGATGCAGCCATTGTCTCGGCGGCGACCCTGTCGAACCGCTACATCACCGACCGCTTCCTGCCGGACAAGGCGATTGACCTGATGGATGAGGCGGGCTCTCGGTTGCGCATGCAGGTCGATTCCAAGCCCGAGGAGCTTGACGAGATCGACCGGCGCCTGCTCCAGCTGAGAATCGAGGCCGAAGCGCTCAAGAAGGAGAAGGACGAGGCCTCAAAGGACCGGCTGAAAACGCTGGAAGGCGAGATTGCCGGTCTCCAGACCCGTTCGGACGAGCTGACCACGACCTGGGCGGCGGAAAAGCAGAAACTGAAAGGCGCAGCCCATGCCAAGGACCAGCTCGCGCGCGCCGAAAACGAACTGGCCGAAGCCCAGCGTTCGGGTGATCTGGCCCGCGCATCGGAACTGAAATATGCGGTGATCCCCGGCCTTGAAAAGCAGATCGCTGCCGCTGAAGGGCGCGACGAGAACGCCGCAGCCGATGGCGCGCTGGTCTCGGAGGTTGTGCGGCCGGAACATGTCGCCGCCGTGGTCTCGAAATGGACCGGCATTCCGGTTGACAAGATGATGGAGGGCGAGCGCGAAAAACTGCTCGGCATGGAAGACGCATTGCGCGAACGCGTCGTCGGTCAGGAAGACGCGCTCAGCGCGGTTTCCAATGCGGTGCGCCGGGCGCGCGCCGGCCTGCAGGACCCGAACCGGCCGATCGGCTCATTCCTGTTTGT
>CAYXQV010000434.1:0-1779 GCA_964467505.1 uncultured Hyphomonadaceae bacterium
CCGGCGCAGCTGTCGGGACGATTGCCGGTGTGACCGCTGGTGGCATGGCAGGCGGCGCCATGGCGCGCGGCGCTGCAACTGCCGCGTCCAGCTCGGTCGGCGCAGCCGCTTCCATGGCGGGCGGGGCGCGCACCGCCTACACGCTCGCGAGCACTGCGTCCGGTGCGACAGGACCGGCTGGTGTCGCGGCAGGCCTTGGCGGCGTGGCAAGCGCCGGGATGGCCACAGCCCGCCAGTCCGCCGGGCGCGTCTTCAGCCGCATGGCGGGGCGTCCGGGTGACCGGGCGCAAGCTGGCGGGCGCGCAGCCTTCGCGGCGACCGGCGGCACGGGCGCTGGTCCCGTTGGCCCCGCCGCCAATGACGCAGGCGCGCCCGACTGGGCCCGCAGGATCAAACGCAGCCAGGCGGTCCGCGATGCCGGCATGGCCGCGGCATCGGCCGTGCGCGATGGCGACCGTCCGGGCAGCGGCGAGAGCCCGCGCCTGAAAGATGAGGAGTAAGCCGACATGATCTGGAAACGCAGCGCCAATCGCTATGATGACACGCCCGAGCCCGTGACAGCCTACCAGCGCGCGGCGCAGGTCTGGGATGACCGGATCGGCTCGGCCAGGGTGCAGGCCAGGAACTGGCGCATCGCAGCACTGGGCTCGCTTGGGCTGTCATTCGTGCTGGCAGGCGGGCTTGTCTGGCGCTCGACCCAGTCCTTCGTGACACCCTATGTCGTGGAGCTGACAAGCGACGGCGCGGTGCGCGCGGTCGGCCCTGCGGTGGAGACCTATGAGCCGACCGACGCCCAGATCGCCTTCCACCTGGCAGGCTTCATCCGCAACACGCGCGGGGTCTCCATCGACCCGGTCGTGGTGCGCCAGAACTGGCTCGTCGCCTATGACTATGCCACCGACCGCGCGGCCATGACGCTGAATGATTATGCCCGCGAGCATGACCCCTTTGCCGAAATCGGCACGCGATCGGTCGCCGTCGAGGTCACCAGCGTGGTGCGTGCATCCGATGACAGCTTCACCGTGCGCTGGCGCGAGATCGCCTACCGGAACGGCGCGGAGATATCCCGCGAGACCTGGACCGCCACGCTGTCTGTCGTGCTCGACAGCCCGCGCGACGCCGACACGCTCCACCGCAATCCGCTTGGACTCTACGTCCACGCCATCAACTGGTCGAAGGACCTCACCTGAAAGGAGGTGTTCTTATGAAACTGCGCCTGATCTCCACGTGTCTGGCACTCACCGCGCTCGGTGCCTGCGAAACCAACCCGTTCCATCAGAAAGGGCCTGACATCATCCTCGACGAGGAAGAATTTATCGAGGCAGTCTATCTGGGCGAGGCCGGTGAGACCAGTGAGACCGGCGAGACCGATGTCGAGGACGCGGACGGGCAGGTCGTCTACCGCACCTATGCCGCCACCACCATGCCGGGCCAGCTGCGCCCGATCCCGGCGCGCGAGAGCGCCGAGCCCCCGGTGCGGCCCGATCAGGCCATCGATGCCGCCAATGCCTCTGCCGCCATCCAGCCCCATCCCGACAATTACATGAACGCGATCCAGATCTACCCGTATGCAGCCGGCGCGCTCTACCAGGTCTATTGCGCGCCCGACCAGGTCACCGACATTGCGCTTGAGCCCGGCGAGCAGCTGATGTCGGTATCTGCCGGTGACACGGTGCGCTGGGTCCTCGGCGACACGGTCTCGGGCACCGGCGAGGACGCCCAGGTCCATATCCTGGTCAAACCCATCCAGTCGGGCCTGCGCACCAACCTCATCATCAC
>CAYXQV010000435.1:0-1478 GCA_964467505.1 uncultured Hyphomonadaceae bacterium
AGCGCCATCGAGATGACGCGCTTGGCCAGCTTGCCCGGGCAACCAATGGAGATGGGGATGGCGATGGGGCACGGGGTGGCGTGGACCCTGCCCTATGCGCTGCTCATTTTTCTCATGTGGTGGATCATGATGATCGCCATGATGGTGCCGAGTGCGGCACCCACGATCCTCTTGCACAACAGCCTGACGCGCGGCCCGGACGGAGCGGCGAACAACCTCGCGACCGCCGCCTTCGTTGCGGGCTACCTCGCGGTCTGGGCCCTGTTCTCGGCCCTTGCCGCCAGCCTGCAATGGGCGCTGCAACCTCTCGGGCTGATCGCGCCCGCGATGATGAGCCTTAAGGGCGGCGCATTGGCAGGCGCGGTGCTGATCGTCGCCGGGCTCTACCAGTTCACGCCGCTGAAACATGCCTGCCTGCGCCAGTGCCAGGAACCGGCGGCGTTTCTGTCGCGCCACTGGCAGCCCGGCGCGCGCGGGGCCTGGGCGATGGGGCTGCGCCACGGGGCCTTCTGCCTTGGCTGCTGCTGGGCATTGATGGCGCTCCTCTTCGTGGGCGGCGTGATGAACCTCTACTGGATCGCGGGGCTGGCGATCCTGGTGGCGGTGGAGAAGCTGGCACTCTTCGGCAAGGCGACAGCGGCGGTCACCGGCGCGGTGCTGATCGCGGTGGGTGCGGCGATCATGCTGGCGGGCTGAGGCAATGACACCGCCCCCGCCGGAAACCGACCGCCTCAGCTTCGCCCGGTTGACTGCAGCGGATGCGCCCGATCTCGCGGCGATCCTCTCGGATCCGGAGGTGGCGCGCGGCATCATGGCCAAGGCCACCACGGCTGATCAGTGCCTCGCCTGCGCCCGGGGCCGGATAGAGTGGCACAACGCGGCATGGGTAACGTCGGGGATAGGCGTCTGGGGTTTGCGGTCGCGTGCGGCGGACGACTCCGGTCTCATCGGCTGGTGCGGGCTCACGCCATCGGGCCATGGCGGGTATCCGGAAATCCTCTACGGGTTGCAGCACAGCCATTGGGGCCAAGGCCTTGCCCGAGAGGCGGCACAGGCGACGATCGCCTGGGGGTTCGACAACAAGATATGCGAGGGCATCGACGCGCTGATCTTCGCGCGGCTCAATCCCGGCTCCGTCGCGGTGGCCAAACGGCTTGGCATGGCGCGTCACGGACGCATCAGCATGGCCGATTTCCTGCCCGATGCCGACCTTGGCCGCGATGTGCTCGACTTTGAGCTCTGGCGCCTCGCCGAGGGCGCGTTCGTCGAGTATCCGGCCATGCTTGAACAGGCGGCGTTCAAATGCGCGATGCTGGCCAGCACAGGGATCGTCGCGCCAGAGGCGATACTTTCGCGGCTGCGCTCGGCAGCGCTGTCGCGCCGGAATCGCGGCTCACTGCCGGAAACCGAGGTGACACGCATCGTTGATGCCGCTTTCGCAAAGGGGCTGGGCGATCCGTTTCTGGATATCTTCCGTA
>CAYXQV010000435.1:1488-1779 GCA_964467505.1 uncultured Hyphomonadaceae bacterium
CCGCCAGCGCCTCAGATGGCTCGGCCCGAAATCACCACGGACGGCAGCGGCACGTCCCACGGGCCTCGCGCGCCGTGGTGCACCGTGACCGCCGCCGCCACCGCAGCGCGGATGGCAGCCTTGTTCGCATCCGGCTGCTGGCGCAGCAATGCGCCGCCGCGCACGGTGCCGTCGTGAAAGAAAGCGAACGGTGCCGTCGCATCCTCGATCCGCCACCGGCTTTCCACTGGCAATATCCGCAGATCGTCCAACCCCGCAGCCGTCATCGCCGGAAAGGCGCGGTCCGGATCG
>CAYXQV010000436.1:0-1770 GCA_964467505.1 uncultured Hyphomonadaceae bacterium
TATCGGTCTCGCTCGGCCTGCAATATGGCGTTCCGCTCGACGAATATGTCGATGCATTTGTGTTCACACGGTTCGAGCCTGCCGGCGAGGTCACGGGGAATGACAGGATCACGCGCGCCACGTCGATCCTCGACTACATCTTCCGCGAACTTGCCGTCTCATATCTCGGACGCGAGGATCTCGCCGAGCTTGGTGATGCCACACATGACGGGCTTGGCCGCGGGCTTGGCGACGGCATTGAAAAGGCTGGGCAGAATTTCACGCAGGAAGCCGCACAGCTGATCTCTCGCGGCTTTTCGCGCGGGCAGTTGCCGGACAATATCGTCATTCTCGACAAGCGCCGACCGGCCCCGCAGGACGATGACAGCGTCGCCAGCACCGAGACAACGCCCGGCACAAAGCTGGCCGATGCACTCGGCGCACCGGACTATCTCGGCGAGCCGTGCCCGGAGTGCGGAAGCTTTACCCTGCATTCCAGCAGCGAGGACGGCAACCTGGTCTGCGACACCTGCGGTGCACGCCAGGCGGTGACCTGACTTGCGCGGCAGGTAGGCGGGGAGCCGCGACCTGCAGCGATATCTCATCGTCTATGACATTCGCGTCCGGTCCCGACAAAAGCGCAGTGGACCACAATGAACATCGTATCGACGTGAACAGCTTGCTGAAAAACGCCCGTCAGGCCTTCTTGCGCCGGATGCGCGGCCAGATCAGGCGCAGCCAGATGAACAGCATCACGCCAAGCAGGATCAGCCATGGCAGGCCAATCGCGAATGCCGTGATCACGCCGGCAAGCCCGCTGGAGAGGTTGAAGAAGAACTCGCCAAAGGCCTGTCCGAGCGGGTTGAAGCGCTGCGGCCCGACCGCAGACACCCGCGTCTGGTAGTCGATGTTGAGTTCGCTCATCGAAACCCGCAGGCGCATCGCCTTGAGCATCGAATCGAGGCTTTCGATCTCACCGGTCACGCGCGCAAGCTCGCGCTCGATGGCCAGCAGGTCAGCCAGCTGCGCATCGCGTGTCGCCAGAAGGCCCTGAAGCCGCGTCTGCAGGGTGCGCTGCGCCTGCAGGCGGGCATCGGTGTCGATGATCTGGCGGGTCAGGTCTTCCGCCCAGGTGTTGCGCGTGGACACTTCGCCCTTGAGCGCTTTGGCCTCTTCATCGATGCCGCCGAGAAAGTCCTCGATCCATTCCGGCTTCGCGCGGATGGCAAGGCTGGCGCTGGCATAGTCATCGGACTGGTTGTTGAAGCTCGACCCGGTCACGATACAGATGGCTGGCCCGGCTGCGCGGCAGGCGGCTGCATGGCCTTGCTGCATCGGCTCGACTTGCTCCACCGGCATGCGCAGGCCGATGGCGTGGCTGTAGGCGATATACTGGACACCCGCTTGCGGTGCGGGCTCGCCATTGCCGCCACCGCCGGTTTCCTCAAGCTCCCCTCCATTCGCGTCGAACGCATCCATTTCCGCCCGCTTCATCGCTGGGGCCGACATCACCGGCGGCGGGGGTGACGGACTGACCTCATATGCCGCGTCGGACCCGCCTCCTCCACCACAGGCGGAAAGGGCAACAAGAGCCAGAAGACTGGCGGCAAAGGGCAGTTTCATGGCGGGAACTCCGGCTGCAATCCGCTATTTTCATACATGCAATCATGGCCACAAAGCGAGGAAATTGTGTGCCTTTGCCCGCGCAGTGTCTGCTTCACACCCGCCGCCTGCGGCTTCAGGCGTTGCGGATGGTCAGGCCGCCATCGACGGGGATCACTGCGCCGGTCA
>CAYXQV010000437.1:0-1766 GCA_964467505.1 uncultured Hyphomonadaceae bacterium
AGCACGTAAGAGCGGTAACCCTTCGTGCGATAGCCGGTCACATGCCCGTCATGGGGCTCCTGCAGACCACCCGCTACATCAACATCGGCTGTCGCGTCACTCATGCTCATTCCTCCCCGTGCGGGCGCATGTCTGGAATGCCGCGCTCCATACTTGCTTGCTAGTTAGATGAGCAATGCCCGCCGGCGCAACACTTTTCGCCACGTCAGCGTATCAGATAAGACCGGCAGCCTTGAAACTCGTCACGCCGCCGGTGCCCGCGATCAGATGGTCGTGCACCGTGATCTCCAGCGGCGTCAGGGCGTCGATGATCTCGCGTGTCATTTCGATATCGGCGCGAGAGGGTGTTGTGTCACCTGATGGGTGGTTGTGCACGAGGATCAGGGCAGAGGCCGACAATTCCAGCGCGCGGCGGGCGATTTCCCGGGGATAGACCGGCGCATGATCGACCGTGCCATGGCCCATCACTTCGTCGGTAATAAGCTGGTTCTTGCGGTCGAGAAACAGGACGCGGAACTGTTCGCGGGTCTCATGCTGGAGCGCGGAACGCACATAGGCGAGCAGGGCGCTCCATGAGGAAATCGCCGGGCGGGCGATGATTTCCTCGCGCTGGGCGCGCAGGTGCAGTTCATTGGTTGCGCGCAGATAGGCCGCTGCTGTCTCGCCGATGCCATTGACGCCGGTCAGCGCCCTGGGCTCGGCGGCCAGCACAGCCGACAGCGAGCCGAACCGTGCCAGCAGGGCCTTGGCCACCGGGCGCACATCGCGCCTCGGAATGAAGGCGAACAGCAGGGTCTCCAGCAATTCGTAATCGTCTAGCGCGCCAGACCCGCGTGCGAGCAGCTTGCCGCGCAGGCGCTCGCGATGGCCCTGCCAGTGGGGCGCGACTTCATCGGGCATGTGCGCGGTCCTTCCAGCCCTGGGCTACTCACCGACCCGGTGAGGCACATGCCAGCCTTGCGGGCTCTGGGTGAAGATTTCCACACCGGTCTCGGTGACGCCGACAGAGTGTTCGAACTGCGCCGATAACTGGCGGTCGCGTGTGACAGCCGTCCAGCCGTCCGACAGGATCGCGCCGTCCTTCCTGCCGAGATTGAGCATCGGCTCGACCGTAAAGAACATGCCTGGCTGCAAAACCGGGCTTTCGCGCCAGGCCCGGCTGGTCTCATCGGGCTTCTGGTTCACCGGCCAGGCGTGGACGACATTCGGCTCGTCATGGAACAGCCGCCCGACCCCGTGGCCGCAGAAATCCTCGACCACGGCGAGGCGGTTTTTCCGCGCAATCTCCGTGATGGCGACGGCAATGTCTGCAACGCGCGCACCCGGGCGCACCGCAGCGATTCCCGCCATCATGGCCGCATAGGTGAGATCCATCAGCCGCTCGGCTTTCCGCTTCGGCTGGCCGGCAGCAAACATGCGGCTGTGATCGCCGTGCCAGCCATCAAGGATGAGCGTGACGTCGATATTCAGGATGTCGCCGTCCTTGAGCATGCGCGGGCCCGGGATGCCGTGGCAGATCACATGGTTGAGCGAGATGCATGAGGCGTGGCGATAGCCGCGATAGCCAACCGTGGCGGGCAGGGCGCCATGGTCGAGCACGAAATCATGGACAAGCTGGTCGAGATGCCCGGTGGTCACGCCCGGCCTGACCTCAGCGACAAGCATGTCGAGGCATTCGGCGACAAGCCGGCCAGCCTTGCGCATGCCGTCGAAACCCTCTGGCCCGTGGGTGCGGATTTCGCCCGTGCGCATCTCCGGCAGGTCGG
>CAYXQV010000438.1:0-1765 GCA_964467505.1 uncultured Hyphomonadaceae bacterium
CCTGCCTGCCGCCGGCGCGCAGGCGACAACGCTCACCCTTGGAAACCCGTAACGCGCGAGCATTGACGCAAAGCGGCCTGTCGCAGCCGGCTGCGATGTCACCCATGCTTCAGGCGGTCGGTTCGTGCCGGCAGGGCGCGAGGAAGCTGACAGCACGCGCAGGGTCTGACGGGCGATGGCGGCTCCGGAATCGATATAGGTCACAGGCCTTGGCGCGGTTGCGGACAATTGCTCGCGCACCAGCGGAAAATGCGTGCAGGCAAGCACGACCGTATCGATCGCATCGCCGCGCGGGGCGTCGAAAAGCGGTGCCTGTGCGGCTGCAAACGCGCTGAGCGCCACGCTCTCGCCGCCCGCATGGGCTTCTGCCAGCCGGACAAGTTCGATGCTCCCATGGGCAATGATTTCTGCGTGTGAGGCGAAGTCGGAGATCAGTTTCGCTGTGTAGGCACGTGACAGCGTGCCGGGTGTCGCCAGCAGGCCGATGACGTGGCTCTGACTGGCTGCTGCTGCGGGCTTGATCGCCGGAACCGTGCCGACCACGGGAATGTCCAATGCGGCGCGCAGGTCGGGCAGGGCGAGCGTCGAGGCGGTATTGCAGGCGATCACGAGGACATCCGGCCGGGCAACCTCGACCAGCGCGCGCGCCACCTGCGGCAGCCTTTCGCGCAGGGCCTCGTCGGACTTGTCACCGTAAGGGAAAAAGCCTGTGTCGGCGCCGTAATCGACTGTCAGCTCAGGGGCGAGCGCAGCGATCTGCCTTGCGACCGTAAGCCCGCCCACGCCGGAATCAAACACAAGCACACGGCCTGCTTGCGCGTGCTTTGCCGGACCGGGATATGACGCATCGCTCATCTCACCTGACATAATCGCGTTCGCCTTCGGCAGGAATAGGGCAGCTGACACGAAGCGCCAAAACAGGAATTGTGCAGTGCACAAAAATGTGCTATGAACCAATGATTGTTGCTTTGGAGAGCTTGTAGATGACTGATCAGAATTCCGGATGGACCCCGCTTGGCGCCTGTGCAGCTGCAGCCAGCGCATGGCTGGACGCAACGAAGGCGGCTCAGGAAACGATCACGCACAGCCTTGATCGTGCCGCCCGCACAGAGCGCAAGACCGTCGATTGGGTCAGCTTCGAGGTGCCGGTGCCCAGCTCGAACATGATGTTCATGGATGAAGAGCAGATGCGCGACCAGTTCCACCGTCTTGCCGACATGAACCTGCGCGGCTGGGAAGTGGCTGCGAACATGCTGCAGGCGCTTCCGGGTTGGGCAAACTGGCCGAGCCGGACACCCGGCACCATGATGACGGACTGGTTTGACCGCATGCGCCGCGCCAGCGTTTCGGCGATGCCTGCCAATGACAGTTTCGCCATGCCGCAAACCTTCACGGCGCCGGCATTCTGGGCGGCGGCGACGGCCAGTGCGTCAGGACCGGAACTGCTGGATGCGCCCGATGGCGAGCCCGATGACCTGACGCAGATCAAGGGCATCGGCCCGAAACTGTCCGACATGCTCAATGAGGTCGGTATCTATCATTATCGCCAGATTGCCGCCTGGAGCGAGGCGGACGGCGAATGGATCGACGACAAGCTGGCCTTCAAGGGCCGCGTTGCCCGTGAGGAATGGGTTGCCCAGGCCAGCGCACTCGCCGAGCAGGCCGCAGCCTGAGCCTGCCGGTAACAAATGACCTGAACGAACCCCTGCCGGAACGCCCTGGCAGGGGTTAATTCTGTGGTCTTCCGAGACGCTGGCCTCATCGG
>CAYXQV010000439.1:0-1761 GCA_964467505.1 uncultured Hyphomonadaceae bacterium
TGCTGCATGGCATTGGGTGGTTTCAGGCCCATGCGTCGCCAGGCCAGCGGTGCGGCGACCCGCCCGCGCGGGGTGCGCGCCACATAGCCTTTCTGCATCAGGAAAGGCTCGATCACTTCCTCGACCGAATCGCGCGCCTCCGACAGGGCTGCGGCCAGCGTATCGACGCCGACCGGCCCGCCGGCATGGGTCTTGACCAGCGCTTCGAGATAGCGCCGGTCGAGCGCGTCCAGCCCGTCCTCGTCAACTTCCAGCCGGGCCAGCGCGCGCGCGGCGGCCGGCCTGTCAATCTTCGCGCCTTCAGCCTCGGCAAAGTCGCGCACCCGGCGCAACAGGCGCAGCGCGATCCGCGGGGTTCCGCGCGCGCGCGCCGCGATCTCGACCGCGCCTTCCGGTGTGATCGCCGCCTGCAGCTTGCGCGCAGCCGCCAGCACGATGCGCGAAAGCTCTTCGGGCTCATAGAATTCCAGCCGCACCGGAATGCCGAACCGGTCGCGCAGGGGCGTGGCCAGCAGGCCGGCCCGTGTGGTCGCGCCCACCAGCGTGAAGGGCTGCAGATCCAGCCGCACCGAGCGCGCCGATGGCCCCTCGCCGATCACGAGATCGACCGCATAATCCTCCATCGCCGGATAGAGAACTTCCTCGACAACGGCCGGCAGGCGGTGAATCTCGTCGATGAACAGCACGTCATTGGCTTCCAGATTGGTCAGGATCGCGACCAGATCGCCGGTCTTGGCAATCACCGGCCCGGACGTGGCGCGAAAGCCGACCCCCATTTCGCGCGCCAGGATCTGCGCCAGCGTCGTCTTGCCCAGTCCCGGCGGGCCGAACAGCAGCACATGGTCAAGCGCTTCGGCCCGCCCGCGCGCGGCCTCGACATAGACTTTCAGGTTCGCCTTGGCGCCTTCCTGGCCGATATAATCGTTGAAAAGCTGCGGGCGCAGCGCCCGGTCAAGCGCCTCGCCAATCTGCGCCTCGGGATCGGTCAGAGAGCCTTCGCGGGTCGATTCAGGCTGGCTCATGACGGACTAAGCTCCTTGAGGGCGGCCTTGATCAGCGCGGCGAGATCATCGGTTTCGCCCGCTTTCATCACGGCGGCAACGGCGCGAGCGGCATCGGACGGGCCATAGCCGAGATTGGTCAGGGCCGACACCGCTTCGCTGCGAACCCCGCCTGCGCCGCTGCCGGTCTCGCTTGCAATCCCCGCCGCCGGCTTGAGCCCGAATGCGCCGAACCGTCCGAGCGGCGGCGGCTTGCCGGCCAGCTCGCCGGTGATGCGTTCAGCCAGTTTCTTGCCGACGCCCTTCGCCCGCATGATCGCGGTGACATCCTGCAGCGCCAGCGCGTCCATCAGCTCGCCGGGCAAAAGCGCATCCATCACCGCCAGCGCCGCCTTGCCGCCGACACCGGGCACATCCTGCAGCCGGGTGAACCATGCGCGCGCCGCGTCACTCTCAAAAGCATAAAGCGTGATCGAGTTTTCGCTGACCCGCGTCTCGATATGCAGCTCGGCGCTCTGTCCGGTCTGCAGCCGCGAGAGCAGGCGTGCGCCGGCCACCGCAACATAGCCGACCCCGCCAACGTCGATCAGCACCGTATCGGCACCGATCGCGGCGATCTCGCCCCTCAGCCGTCCGATGATCATGCCGCCCCCCGCTTCATCAGGCCGCCAGCGGGCAGATGGTGCGCCGTGCAGATGGCACAGGCCAGCGCGTCAGCCGCATCAGACCCCATCGCACCGGCGCGCGGCAACAGTCTTTG
>CAYXQV010000440.1:0-1761 GCA_964467505.1 uncultured Hyphomonadaceae bacterium
GCCCGTTCCATGTCAACCAGAAGCGCGGCGTGCGCTGGTCGGCGGCGCGCGGCTTTCTCAAACCAGTGATGAGACGGCCAAACCTGCGCGTGGAAACAGGCGTTCTGGTGGACCGGCTGATCCTTGACGGGCGGACCGTGCGCGGGGTCATCTTCCGCCAGAATGGCGCGAGGAAACAGGCGCAGGCCGATGGCGAGGTGATCCTGTCTGCCGGCTCGATCGGTTCGGTGCAGGTGCTGCAGCGCTCAGGCATCGGGCCGGGCGCGATGCTGAAGGGCGCCGGCATCGATGTCGCCCATGAGCTGCCCGGTGTCGGTGCGAACCTGCAGGACCACCTCCAGCAGCGCGCAATCTACCGCGTCAGCGGCGCGAAGACGCTGAACGAGACCTATCATTCCCTGACCGGCAAGGCGCTCATGGCGCTGCAATACGCCCTCTTCCGGCGCGGCCCGCTGACCATGGCACCCAGCCAGCTCGGCATCTTCACGCGCTCGGATGCCTCACAGACCCGCGCGAATATCGAGTTTCATGTCCAGCCGCTCTCGCTCGACCGGTTCGGAGACCCGCTGCACAGGTTTCCCGCGATCACGGTCAGCGCCTGCAACCTGCGGCCGACCTCGCGCGGCCATGTCGCGATTGGCTCACCTGACCCGCAGGCCGCACCGGTGATCGCGCCGAATTATCTCTCCACGGATGAAGACCGGCATGTGGCCGCCGATGCGATACGCGTCACCCGCCGACTGATGGCCCAGCCGGCTCTGGCGCGCCACTGCCCTGAAGAGATCCTGCCCGGCCCGCAGGTCGATGACAGCGCCGCAGCCCTCGCCCGCGCCGCCGGAGACATCGGCACGACGATCTTCCACCCGGTCGGCACCGCGAGAATGGGCCGCGAGGATGACCCGATGGCGGTGACAGATGCGGAGTTGCGCGTGCGTGGCCTTGCCGGCCTGCGCGTCATCGACGCCTCGGTTATGCCGACAATTACCAGCGGCAACACCAACACGCCGACCCTGATGATCGCGGAAAAGGGCGCAAGGATGATCCTGGCCCGTTGAGACGGCGTTTGTCCTCCCCCGCTCGCGGGCCCCTTCGACTTCGCTCAGGGGTGGCTGGTGCAGGTTTTATCTTCCTCCGCTTGCGGGGGAAGTGCCCCGAAGGGGCGATGGGGGCATGGCGGACTCGCAATTCATGAAACTGCGTCTTATGGCTGGCGCCGGAGGGCCCCCTTCGACCGGCTCCGCCGGCCACTTCCCCCGCTAGCGGGGGAAGATAAAACTCCTGCGCGGTCCTTCGACTTCGCTCAGGATGAGGGTGGCCCGCGGAGCCGTTGGCAGGGAGCACCCGTCCTGCCCCCTCAAACCACTTCGCGGCTCTTCACCATGGTGCCGACCATTGCCTCGACCTCGTCGATGACCTGCATCGACATCGCTTTCAGGTCGATGTCCTCGACCTCATAACGGCGCAGGACATAGCCATTTCCCGCCACCAGCATACCGGCAACGAGGCGCGGCGGGCCAGCGCCCTCGGCTGGCAGGTCGAAATCATCCGCCAGCGCGGCCGTCAGCAGGTCTTCATATTCCGCCTGCACCGCCCAGAGCGCGCCGAGAATGTGCGGCGTTGCCGAGCGCATCTTCAGGTGGCAGCGATAGTCTCCATCGCCCTCGGGTGCGAGCGCCTCGACCGCGCGGCCGAGCCAGTCGCGCCAGAAGCTGAACGTGTCGCCAGTTCTCTGCGGATCCGTGATTTCCTTGCGGAAACGCT
>CAYXQV010000441.1:0-1759 GCA_964467505.1 uncultured Hyphomonadaceae bacterium
ACAGAAACCGAAGCGCTGCTGCTGGAAGCCAACCTGATCAAGCGGTTCAAGCCGCGCTTCAACATCCTGCTGCGCGACGACAAGTCGTTTCCCTATATCCTCATCCGGCGCGATCATGAGGCACCGCAAATCCTGAAATATCGCGGCGAAAAGCGCGACAAGGGCGACTATTTCGGCCCCTTTGCCAGCGCCAATGCGGTCACACGCACGCTGGACACGCTGCAGAAGGCATTCCTGCTGCGCAGCTGCGAGGACAGCGTCTATGCCGCGCGCACCCGGCCTTGCATGCTGCACCAGATCAAGCGCTGTGCGGCGCCCTGCACTGGCGAGATCGCGCTTTCCGATTATCGCCAGCTGGCCGATCAGGCCGCCGATTTCCTGCGCGGCCGGTCGGTGGAACTGCATGACCAGCTCGCCGCAGAAATGGAACAGGCCGCCGGGGCGATGGATTTCGAGCGCGCCGCCGCCCTGCGTGACCGTATCCGCGCGCTGGCGGTCGTGCGCTCCAGCCAGGACATCAATCCTGAAGGCATCGAGGAAGCCGACATTTTCGCGATCGCGCGCGATGGCGGGCAAAGCTGCGTGCAGGTTTTCTTCATCCGGGCAGGGCAGAACTGGGGCACATCGGTTCACTATCCGCGCCATGAAGATGACCAGTCGGATGCGGAAATCCTCGCCGCCTTCCTTGTCCAGTTCTATGACAAGCGTCCGGCGCCTCGGCTGATCCTGATGAGCCAGGCACCTGACCAGCAAACACTGATCGAAGAGGCACTGTCGCTGCGCGCCGAAGCACGCGTGGCGATCCATGTGCCGCAGCGCGGGGCCAAACGTGATCTCGTCGCACAGGCCCAGCGCAATGCGCGCGAGGCGCTCGCCCGCAAGCTCGCCGAAGCGGCCAGCCAGACGCGGCTCGCCCGCGAAGTGGCGAAAGCCTTCGACCTGCCCGCCCCGCCGCGCCGCATCGAGGTCTATGACAATTCGCATATCCAGGGCTCGAATGCGGTCGGGGGAATGATTGTCGCCGGCGTCGAGGGCTTTGAGAAAAGCCAGTATCGAAAGTTCAATATCAAGGATGTCGACCTGCAACCGGGTGATGATTATGCGATGATGCGCGAGGTCATGCGCCGGCGTTTCTCGCGGCTGCTGAAGGAAGCTGCGGAACTGGAAGGGACGACAGACGAGGCTGGTCAGACCCCTTCGAGACGCGGCACGATGGCCGCTCCCCAGGAGGAGGATGGCGTGCAAGCGCCCGTCTCGATGGACGCAAGCGCGCTGCGAACGCGTCTGCGCAGCCTGCCCGCCTATCCTGACCTCGTGCTGATCGATGGCGGGCCGGGGCAATTGTCGGCGGTGATCGGGGCGCTGGGAGAGATTGGCCTGACGCCCGATGACCTCAACATCGTCGCCATCTCCAAGGGGCCGGACCGCAATGCCGGGCGCGAAAAATTCTACCGCCCGGCCCGCGCACCCTTCCAGTTACCGGTGACATCGCCGGTGCTGTATCACCTGCAGCGCCTGCGCGATGAAGCGCATCGCTGGGCAATCGGTGCGCACCGCACAAAACGCTCCGCCGACATCCGCAAGAGCCCGCTTGACGAGATTGAGGGCATCGGCCCGACCCGCAAGAAGGCACTGCTGCACCGTTTCGGCTCCGCACGCGGCGTGGCGCGCGCCAAACTGTCGGACATTGCCAGCGTCGACGGCATCAACCAGGCCCTCGCCGAGCGGATTTACGGCCACTTCAACAGCGGGTGAGGCG
>CAYXQV010000442.1:0-1754 GCA_964467505.1 uncultured Hyphomonadaceae bacterium
GTGACGTGCCACGGTTCTGGCGGATATATTTGCCATTGTGGCTGATCAGGCGGTGACGCTTGCCAGCGACGCCATGTTTCAGCCTGCCGGTCGCAGTGATCTTGAACCGCTTTGCAGCAGCCTTCTTGGTCTTCATCTTCGGCATTTAATGTCTCCTCGTCGCCGGGGCCCTTATGGAGCTCGCCCGAACTGGTCATCTGCTGGCCGAAGGGCATGCCGCACGCCCTGTCGACCGGAAGACGCGGTGTATGTCCCGGATACGCGCGGGAATCAACCGCCTCGAGACGTTTTCAGCCGCATTTGAAGCCGATTATCGCGCCGGCTTCGTCGGTAAGGATGTTGAGGCGGCGGGGGGCATAGTCCATCGTGACCCGCGTGCCCGGCCCGACAATGCGCGCGCGCGCCGGCAGGTCGGCTTGCGGTATGTCGCTCGCCGGCTGGCCGAGATAGCGCCGGAAGGGTGCCATGCCGCAGGCATCGCCCATCCGGTCGAGCGCGTCCATTTCCGGCTGCACGCGCAGGTCATCCTCGCCGGGCGCAGTATCTGTTTCTGCAGGCGCCTCAAGCGGAGCGGCCCCGCCCGGTGCTGCGTCATCCACACCCGCCGGGGTCTGCCCACAGGCGGCAAGCGCGAGCGCCGACAGTGCAAAAAGCAGTTTTTTCATTGGTCTTCCCCTTCGCACCCCTGTCCGATGCGCCCCTGTCTGGCCTCAGCGCGGGGCCATGACCATCGTCATCTGGCGACCTTCGAGCTTGGGTTCGAGCTCCACCTTTGCGATTTCGTCGAAGTCTTCCTTGACCTTTTTCAGCAATTCCATGCCGAGATGCTGGTGCGCCATTTCGCGGCCACGAAAGCGCAGTGTCACCTTCACCTTGTCACCTTCCTCGAAGAAGCGCGTCATCGAACGTGTCTTCACCTCATAATCATGGATGTCGATGTTCGGGCGCATCTTGATTTCCTTCAGGTCGGCCGATTTCTGCTTCTTGCGTGCGGCCGCCTTCTTTTTCTGCTCTTCGAATTTGAGCTTGCCATAGTCGATGATCTTGCAGACCGGAACCTCTTGGTCTGGCGAGACTTCGACAAGGTCGAGGCCAGCTTCCTGCGCAGCGTCAAGGGCGGCAGAAATCGGCATTGTGCCCTGTTTCTCGCCGTTCTCGTCGATCAGCAGGACACTTTCAGCGCGGATATCCCGGTTGATGCGCGGCCCGGATTTTTTCTGCGGCGGCGCCGCGTGTGGTCTGCGAGCTATGACAAATCTCCTGTGGTAACCAAGCTTGCTGGCGCAATATGCCTGCGTTCAGGGGTTTCTTCAAGGATTTGAGGCACGGCCCGGAAGAATGCCCATTGCCTCTATGGCGCGCCACACATCATCCGTCGCGATCTTCCTGAGCGTTTCGCCGTGAATGACGATGCTGAGGGCGCCCTGCGGGCGGTCACGGTCAGGATCATTGTGGCGTGTTGACAGGGTCACGACCGACGGGGTCGCGAAACTTGCGGCGATGTTGGCCGGCTCAAGTGCTGCGCCGACCATGAACAGGGCCGCCCGGCCGAGGGCGGCGGTCTGGAACAGGTCGGTGCGCCCGACAAGGTTCTTCGCCTCGCTCACCTCCCTTGCGACCTCCTGACCAATGGCGCGCTCATCTGGCCCGCCGACAAGGACCGGCTGCACGCCGGCTTCAGCAATACGGCGCACGAGCTCAACATGGCGCTCCATCGGCCAGCGAAGCGAGCGATGCGCGGCTGACTGCACCGG
>CAYXQV010000443.1:0-1751 GCA_964467505.1 uncultured Hyphomonadaceae bacterium
TTTCCCTTGGGCGTGACGTGGGTATGGGGCTGCGCGGCCAGAACATCGAACTGTCCTTGCGCCAGCGTGTTTATCCGCGCTGCAAGCGTTTCGGGGGAATAGCGCTGCACCGGCAGGTTGGAACATCGCTCAGGACCGGTCAGGTCGAATGTCGCGATGATGGCAACCCCGCCCGGGCGCAGGGCTCTCAGCAGGGTATGGAAATATTTCGCCTGATCTTCCGGTTCTGTCAGGAAGTGGAAAACGGCACGGTCGTGCCAGAGGTCGTATGTCCTGTCGGATTCCCATTTGAGAATATCGGCTTGCGCAAGGAACGCAGCGTCAGCCTGGGCGCCGAGCCTGTCCCTGGTGATGGCGAGCGCGGTCGCAGATAGGTCGAGCACAGATACATGGCCAAGCTGTTCCTTTAGGACATGATCAATAAGCCTGGATGCACCGCCGCCAACATCGATCATTGCTCCGCCAGCAAGCAGGTACTTTCGTACCAGGGGCAATGACATTTCTGGTACGTCCTCGAACCAGGTCAGGTCTCTCTCGCCCCTCGCGCCATAGGCGGAATCCCAGTGTTTTGTGGTGTTCATGTCGGGCACCTGCCTCACAGCATTGCGTTGAACAGGAAGCCGACGGCGAGAATGCCGCTGGCGACGACGCCAACAAAGATGCCGATCAGTTTCAGCGTCAGCACCCGCTTGAGGATGATCATTTCCGGCAGCGACAGGGCAATGACTGACATCATGAAGGCAAGTGTGGTGCCGAGCGCGGCGCCCTTGCCGAGCAGGGCCTCGACAATCGGGATGACGCCGGCAGCATTGGTATACATCGGGACACCGACGACGACGGCAGCAGGTACAGACCACCAGGTCTCGGCCCCCATGATCGCAACCATGGTCGCCTCGGGCACAAAGCCGTGAATGGCTCCGCCGATGGTGATGCCGATGACGACCCAGATCCAGACCCTGCCGACAATCTCGCGAACCTGCTCGATGCCCATCTGCAGCCGGTCAACAAATGTCAGGCTCTCCTGCGGGATATCGATGGCGGGTCCGGCATTCAGCTCGCGCACCCAGTCTTGCAGGTAGCGCTCCAATCCCATCCGGCCCATAACCCAGCCGGCTACGGTAGAAAGCGTGAAACCGAAGACGAGGTAGATCGCCGCGACCTTCCAGCCGACAAGGCCAAACAAAAGCCCAAGCCCGACCGGGCCGACCATCGGGCCTGCGATCAGGAAGGAAAATGTCACCCCCAGCGGGATGCCCGCCGACACAAAGCCGATGAAGAGCGGTACTGATGAGCATGAACAGAAAGGCGTCAGAACGCCGAGCCCGGAGGCCAGAGGATAGCCCAGGATTTCGCGCTTGCCCGCGAGCATCGCCCGGGTCTTTTCCGGGCTGAACCAGCTGCGCAGCACGCCTGTCGCAAACACGATCAGCGTCAGCAGCAGGAGCACTTTCGGCGTGTCGTAGAAGAAGAAGGCCAGCGCTTCGCCGAGATGACTGTCGCGGTCAACGGGCATCAATCCGACGACCCATTCGGAAAAGGGAATAAGCTGCGAATAGGCGGCCCACCAGGCGATCAGGGCTGCGCCAAGCCCGCCGAGCCAGAGCGCCGTGCGTTGGCGCGCGTGACCGGACTGCAGTGTTTCGGTGTTCAGGCTCATGCGGCTTTCCTTTCGGGACGAGGCAATTCTGCGTCAGCGGCGGCAAGCACGCTGTCGATCAGGGTTTTGAGATGGGGCGGAAGGTCGGGATTGA
>CAYXQV010000444.1:0-1733 GCA_964467505.1 uncultured Hyphomonadaceae bacterium
ATCACGGCCAGCGCGTCGCGCCTGGTGATGCCGGGATGGTCTGGATGGGCGGTGGCCGGGTCGAAATATTTCCAGCTTCGCGCGCATTTCACGCCATCCGCGCGCCGGAACACGACCCCGACACCCTCGACCTCATCCAGCGTGAAAGCCCCGCCCGGCGCATCGCCAGCTTCCAGCTGCGCGCCTGACGTGATGAAGATGTCGGCCGCATCCTCGCCTTTGAAAGCCTCCAGCAGCCTGCGGTCGGTGACATACACATCCGGCGCAGCCTCCAGCGAGGCACCGATGGTCTTTTCGCGCCGCTCCACTTCCAGCGCACCGGTAACGACACGGCGCACCGCGAAAATCCGCTCCCAGCGCTCGGCCAGTTCCTGGTTGCGCCAGTCGCCCGGCGTCTCGGGCATCTGCATCAGGTGCACGCTTTCAAGGGCGCCGGAAAGATGGCTTTCCAGAAAGGCTTCCTCGGTGGTGAACGGCATCACCGGGGCGAGCCATGCCAGAAGCCGCTCCAGCACCAGCGACATTGTGTGGCGCACCGCGCGCCGCCGGTTGCCATACTGGGCGGTTTCCTCATCCCAGCCCGCAGCGGTTTCGGCCACCGGGTCGCAATAAAGCGCATCCTTGCGGATATCGAAATACACTGCCGACAGGTCCACCGCGCAGAAATTGATCAGCGCCGCCATGGCTCGCTTGAAATCGAACCGCGCATAGGCCGCACGCACCGTCTCATCAAGCTCGGCCAGCCGGTGCAGCACCCAGCGCTCAAGGCCCGGCATGGCATCGGGCGTCATCTGTTCAGCCTGCGGCGAATACCCCTCCAGCGCGCCGAGCAGGTAGCGCAGCGTGTTGCGCAGGCGGCGATAGGTCTCCACCGAACCCTTGATGATCTCGTCGGAGATGCGCAGGTCTTCGGTAAAATCCGATGTGGCGGTCCAGATGCGCAGGATCTCGATGCCATATTGTTTCTGGATTTCGCCCGGCTCGATCGTGTTGCCGATCGATTTCGCCATCTTCTTGCCCTCGGAATCGACGATGAAACCATGGGTGACGACGCCCTTGTAAGGCGCAATGCCGCGCGTGGCGCAGCACTCCAGCAGCGAGGACTGAAACCAGCCGCGATGCTGGTCAGAGCCCTCCAGATAGATGTCGGCCTGGCCGCTAGCCTCGTCGATCACACCGCGCGCACGCAGAGCAAAAGCATGGGTGGTGCCGCTGTCGAACCAGACATCGAGCACGTCTGTTACCTTAGCCCATTCGTTGGCGTCGCCAGCATCGCCAAGTAGTTCCTGTGCCGGGGTGGAGAACCAGGCCTCGACGCCGCCTTCGCGGATGGCTTCGAGAATGCGGTTGTTCACCGCCTCGGCCGCGGCGCGTGGCAGGGCGGCGGTGTGCGGCTCGTCCTTTGTGTTCACGAAAATGGTGATCGGCACGCCCCAGTTGCGCTGGCGCGAGATCAGCCAGTCGGGCCGGCCCTCGACCATGCTGCGCAGGCGCGTGCGCCCGGTTTCCGGCGTGAATTCGGTCTCGTCGATGCCCTTCAGGGCCAGTTCGCGCAGCGTCTTGTCGCCGAGTGTCGCGACCGGCTTGTCCATGGCGATGAACCATTGCGGCGTGGCGCGGCGGATCACCGGTGCCTTGCTGCGCCAGGAATGGGCGTCGCGGATCGTGGTCACACCGCGCGCAAGCAGGTTCCCGCTCTCGGCGAGCGCCTTGATCACCTCGTCATTGGCCTT
>CAYXQV010000445.1:0-1728 GCA_964467505.1 uncultured Hyphomonadaceae bacterium
GAAGCCTATTCGCAAGCCAAGACACAATGGGTGCGCGCCGCCGAACACCGCGCGCAGTCCGGCTCAGCCTGAACGGATAGTGCGATCGCGATTATCGGCGGTGACAGTTGGACGGGCATGCGTCTCCCATACTGTTCTTCAGCGAAAGCGCTTGAAAATCCTGTTGCCATAGACGCCGATGACGGGGAGCGGGTCGGTGGGGTCGAAAATGGCGTGGTGGCATCGCAGTGCATCACGCCCGGTGCGTGCCAGGCGCTTTATGGCCGGGCCTGGCTTGAGCCGGCGCTGCTTGACCAGATCACCGATCAGGTTGAGCTCCCCCTTTGTCCAGACATATTCCACGCCGATCCGGGTGGCCCATGGATCATCAAGGCCGCAGACCGCTTCGCCATGGGCCAGTTCAAGCCCCCAGAGACTGTGGGGCAGGCCTGCGCACTCTGCGATACGGGCCAGGCTGACCCGCGCATTCAGCTCCATGAAGGTCTTCTCGCCCGTTTCGGGGTCGATCACGAACTGGATGCAGCCGGTGGACCTATAATCAAGCGCCCCGACCAGCCGCTCGACGCTGGCTTTCACCTCCGGGTCGGCCTCGACGGTTTTGCCATGGGTTGTGTAGCCCGTGCCGTCGTCTTCATGGGTGCGTGCCGCGCAGACCTGTGTGGCGCCCAGCAGCTTGCCCGCATGCGCCGAGAAGATCACGCTGTGGCGCGGCCCGCGGACATAGCGTTGCACCAGCAGACCTGTGTGTTCGCCGGGCCAATGCGGGAAAAGCCGGTGAAAATCCTCCATCCCGCGCAGGATCAGGGCCTTGCGATCGAAGACGGGCGCATCGACTTGCGAGGGCTTGATTATGGCCGGATATCCGATCTCGCCAAGCGCAGCCTCGGTCTCCTCGAAAGAGGACACGCTGGCAAATGCGGCGAGCGGAACGCCATTGGCCGTGCACAGCTCGAACATGGCCGCCTTGTCATGGGCGAGTTGGACAACATTCTCAGGCGGCATGACGAGGGCGGCGCGCTGCGCGAACCAGGCGCGATGGCGTTGCAGGAACCGCAATCCCGCCTCGCTGACCGGCTGGAGCGTGTCGATCTCGCCATGTCGCGCCAGCCAGTCGGCATATGGCTCGAACGCCTCATCGGTGCCCGGCTCCAGCGATGGGTGGCGGAAATGATGCGAGACGTGGCGCGACCATTCCAGATAGTTGCTGTAGATCGACACCCCGGCATGGACGCAATGACCCGCCCGGGCGAGGGCCCTTGCAATCGGAAACGCCATGCGCGCATCGCCGACAAGCAGCATGGTGTGTTTGCTCATATCTGCCTCTCCTACCGGCCTGCCGCCTTGACGAACCCCTTGACGCGTTCCGACAGGCTGAGTTCGCTGGCAAGGATCTGGTCGGAGCGTCGCCGGATTTTTCCAAGTATGGCTTTCGGCGCCGTGGGCGCGCGGCGCTCCACGGTCCGGTAAGCGCTCGATGCCAGTCCCGAAAGGCTGAGACCGGGTTGTGACGACGGCAGGGTTCCGCCCCAGACGGTCGTTGCGGCATTGGAGAAATACTTCTTGTAATGCGCATGGCCCACACCGGCGTCATAGACTGTCAGACCCTGCTCGGTCATGGCCTTCAGGATGCGTCCAGCCAGGTGAAGACCGGGAGAATAGTCTGCATAGCGGCGATCGAAGCCTACCATCCAGCCATGGAGATAGGCGCCCGATTGCAGGTTGAGCTCG
>CAYXQV010000446.1:0-1728 GCA_964467505.1 uncultured Hyphomonadaceae bacterium
GCGTTTTCATCTCCTATTCGCGCGCTGATCACGGTTTCGCGATGGACCTGCTGGCTGGGCTCGAAGCTTGCGGTTTCGAGGCATATATCGACAAGGAGGACATCGCGCCCGGTGAACCCTGGCAGGACCGGCTGCGCGGACTGATCGAAGCCGCCGACACGGTGGTCTTCCTGATCTCGCCTGACTCTGTGAATTCCGAGCATTGCAACTGGGAGGTCCGCGAGACCCTCGACCTGTCAAAGCGGCTGCTTCCGGTGGTGTGGCGCGACGTGCCAGACAATGAATTGCCGGCGACACTGGCCGCGCTCAATTTCACCTTCTTCAATGAGGGTACCAGCTTTCCGACTTCGCTGCGCACGCTTGCCAGTGCCTTGCGGGTCGATGTCGAATGGATCCGCGAGCATACGCGGCTCGGGGCACTGGCGCGGCGATGGGATGCGCGCGGGCGAACCGGCGCGCTGCGCCTGCGCGGCGACGAGCTTGAGGTCGCCAAGGCCTGGGCCGCGCGGCGCCCCTCCGATGCACCTGACCTCAACGACCTGCAGGTTGATTTCATCGCCGCCAGCGACAGCGCAGAACAGGCGGCCGAGCGGGCGGCACGCAACCGCCGCAGGGCGCTGGTTACCGGTCTGTCGGTTGTCGCCATCGCGCTTGCCGGCCTGTCAACGCTGGCCGGATGGGCCTGGTACCGGGCCAATGGGGCACTTGCAGAACTGGAAGTCTCCGCCACCGAACTTCGGGCTGCAAATATCAGGCTGAGCGCGGATATCGGGCTGAAATCGCCGCCATCGGAAACAGCGCTCAGCGTCAGGGCGGGCTGGTTCCCCGTTGCGGCCGGCTTTTCCGGCGGCGTGGTGCGGGTCGAAGCCTTGTCAGACGGCGGGCAGAAGCAGGTCACCAGCGGCTATGTGCTGGACGGCGCGCTTGTGCATCCGCGGTTCGCCGGTGAAAGTCTCGTTCTTGCGCCCGAAACCATCCCGGAAGCCGCACTTGGGAATTTTCCGAGGGTCGGCGTTCTCGGCACGGATGACGCGCCGCGCCAGATGGAGCAGCGCTACGTCTCGCGTGTGCCCGAGGGCCTGGCAGAAGACGCCATCGCGGCGCGCGGCGGGAAGATGGTTGCCGGCTTTCCGGCCCTGATGCGTGCTGATGGCGAGACCCCACATGTGGCGCTCGATACCGATCCGGTCTGGACCACGCCGATGCATCTGGGGGCCATGACCCGTTTCGCGGTCTATCGCATCGCTGCGCCGCTGCCATTCGGTGCCCGCGCGATCGGCGAGGGCGATATCGATTGCCGTTTCGCGCAAGGCCGGGACATTTCGCAATTCGCGCGCGAAGACCGGCCGGTCGCGCTGTTCGGCATCGACGAGCATGGCACTGGAACGCTGACGCTGGCCGTCACCCAGATCACGGACACATCCGATCCGTTCGCCATTGCCTATCGCCACACGCCGATGCCTGGCACGTTCGGCGCGCCTGTGTTCAGCCTCTCGTCTGGCAAGGTCATTGCCAGCCATGTCGAAGCCTCCTCACTTGATGGCGGCCCCTTGCGTGAGGGTGCGCTGGTGCGCGGCGGCGGGTTCAGTCTCGGCCTGCTGCTCAATGAGATCCGCGACGAGGTGGCCATCGAGATGGGCGGGGCCCGCACCCCTCCTTTTTGCGATATCGGCTGAACCGCGAAGCGTTAGACATCGCGCCCACCTGCGCCTACTCTCCCGGCAGAGC
>CAYXQV010000447.1:0-1724 GCA_964467505.1 uncultured Hyphomonadaceae bacterium
CCTGCAGGCGGCGGTTGTAGGCCTGGATGTCGCGCACGCCGAGACCGCCCCGTTTCTTCCGCAAAGGCAGCGGCCAGTCCGGCGCGCAGCGACTGCATCCGGTTGCGCATGGCTTCAAGCTCGTCGCGCCAGGCCTGTGCCAGCGCGTCATCGCCAAGAATTGTCGCAACGATCGCGGCGCCATGGGAGGGCGGCATGGAATAGGCGGCCCGCGCGATATCGGCAAGGTGCGTGGTGCCGGCGGCAACATCGCGCGACGCACCGGCTTGCAGCATGAGACAGCCCGTTCGCTCGCGGTAAAGGCCGAAATTTTTTGAGCACGAATAGGCGACCATCGCCTCGGGAACCGATTCCAGCAGCGCGCGCACGCCGGCAATATCCGCCTCAAGCCCCTCTCCAAACCCATGATAGGCGACATCCACCAGTGGCATCAGGAGTTGGTTGGCGCAAAAATCACCGAGATAGGCCCATTGCTGAGGCGTCAGGTCGATGCCTGTCGGATTGTGGCAGGGCCCCTGCAGCAACACCACGTCGCCCGGCCGCGCCTCGCGCAGGTCGTCCATCATCGCGGGAAAGTCCACCGTGCCAGCCTCGGGGTCGACATAGCTGTAGGATTTCAACTCCCGGCCAGTGGCATGAACGAGATTGACATGGTTGGGCCAGGTCGGATCCGATGCCCAGATTCGCCCTTCAGCCGAGATGCGCCCGGCAAACATGATGGCGACGAACAGCGCACCGCAGCCGCCCGGCGTGGCAAAGCTGACCACGCGGCCCGCGCCGCGCGCCTCGCTCTGCGCGCCAAGGACCATCTCCTCGATCGCAGCGCAGAAATCAGGATTACCCTGCGGGCCTTCATAGGCCTTGGTCGTTTCGCTGGTCAGGAGGCGCTCTTCGGCCTGCCTGACTGCGGCCATGATCGGGGTTTCGCCCGCCTCATCGCGATAGATGCCGACGCCGAGATCGATCTTCGCCTCACGCGGATCGGCGCGAAACGCCGCCATCAGGCCCAGCAGCGCATCGGCAGGGCGTGGGGCAAGCCCGGAAAGAAAGGCGCTCATCGGCGGCGAGCCTCCGTCATCGTGTCAGCATTGCCCCTGTGGTGAAGTCAGGCCGCCTCAAGGTCAAGCCGGGCCGCCACGGCGATGATCAGACAATGGCCGCTTCGGTCCTGGCGCGAACCTCGTCTTCGGTCATGCCGGGCGCCAATTCCACGATCTTCAGCCCGCCGGGCACGACATCGAATACGGCGAGATCGGTGATGATGCGGTCTACAACGCCCTTGCCGGTGAGCGGCAGGGTGCACGCCTTGAGCAGCTTGCTTTCGCCGGCCTTGTTGGTGTGATCCATCACGACGATGACGCGGCCGACGCCGGCGACAAGATCCATCGCCCCGCCCATGCCCTTGACCAGTTTTCCGGGGATCATCCAGTTGGCAAGATCGCCATTTTCGGCCACTTCCATCGCGCCCAGGATCGCCATGGCGATCTTGCCGCTGCGGATCATGGCAAAGCTGGTCGCGCTATCGAAATAGGCGGTGTGGGCAAGCTCGGTGATCGTCTGCTTGCCGGCATTGATGAGGTCGGCGTCCTCCTCGCCCGCATAGGGAAAAGGCCCCATGCCGAGCATGCCGTTTTCACTCTGCAGCGTCACATTCACACCGTCCGGAATGTGGTTGGCCACCAGCGTCGGAATGCCAATGCCGAGATTGACATACATGCCATCCT
>CAYXQV010000448.1:0-1717 GCA_964467505.1 uncultured Hyphomonadaceae bacterium
GTCAGGCCCGGCGAACGGGCGCTTGGCATAGACGACCCAGTCGCGCCGGCGCTGGGTCTGGGCTACATCGATGCCGCCAGAACCCCAGACAATAGATATCGCCAGGGTAAGTCGATTGGCACCATGGCTGCCACGAACCACAACCTTGGGTGCCAGCCTGGCGCGGTCACTGACCCGGGCTGACCATTGCGCCGTCGAGAATACTTTCAAAGAAGTCCCAGGCCGCATCGACCCCATTCAGATCGCGGCAAACGGGACCTCGCACAGCGCCTTCGGCAGGAGGGAGTTGAAGGTCGGGATCGGGAATATTGTGCCCGCCGCCGCGGCCCTCGAAATAGCGCACGGTTGGCATGCCCGTGCTGTCTGCCCAGTCCCGGGCGAAGATCTGGCACCCGTCATCGGCGACCGTATCCTCCAACATCACATAGGCCGGATCAGCAAGGGTGTCACTCCACGTCGTCTCGACAAAAAAATCGAGGGTGGCAAGCGCGCCGCGCGTGATGGGGGTCGGCTCGAACGCGACGAGCGGATCATTTGTATCATTGTAGATGAACATGGGCGGTGTCGGCAGCGAGCTCGGCGCAGGGTTATCGCCACTGGGAAGTGAACTGAGGAAGGGCGCGAAGCCGCGAAACCGTTCCGGCGCCTCGATCGCCAGTCGCAGCGCCATGTTGCCGCCATTGGACCGGCCGCCAACGAACACCTTGGCAGGATCAATGGGGCGGCCAGCTGACACCTCGTCGACCAGCTGCAATATGAATCCGACATCATCGGCACCGGAAAAGAACACCAGCAATTCGTTCCAGGTCTGGACATCGCCCAGCCCGTCGCCATCCCTCGGATTGAAGCCATTCGGAACCGCCACCATGATGCCGGCCTCCTCAGCAATGTCGAACCAGCGGCGGGGCGTCTGCCCCTCGGCGATGAAGCTGCGCATGTTGCCGTTCGCGCCATGGAGGAAGATCACCAGTGGAGCGTCTGCGGGCAGGTTTGCCGGTGTGTAGACCGAATAGATCCGGTCCAGCCCGTCATGGATGGTTTCGATCTCAAGGACCTGGGAGGGTGCAGCGGGCTCTGCAGTCAGGTTCACCGTGGCAGTGCTGGAGGCGCCCGAGGCATCGAAGGCCGTCACCTGGAAGGCGAAGTTGGAGGCGGTGCTGAGCAGCGGAATCTGCACGTTGGCGACGTCTGAGTCCCCATTCCGGATCAGCGCTTCAGGTCCGGACGTCTGGGTCCAGTGATAGGTGACGGGCGATGCGGCGTTGCTTACAACAGAGTACAATTCAAGAATGCCAGATTCATCAGCAAAGGCAGGCCCGTTTGCGATGACCGAGAAAGGTGGCGGTGGCGGCGGTGCTGGCAGCGGCGTGCTGGCTTCGCTGCCCCCTCCGGAGCAGGCCGCGAGCATGAAAACCGATAGCAGGAGAAGGCCGGCCGGGGCTGCGACGGCCCGCCCAGCACTCCGTTGCGCCTTTTCTTTCAGTAGCATGTCGGACATGTCTTTTCTCCCATCCAGGACCAGCCAAGTATTTGAGAGGAAGATGGCGACCGCGTGTTTCAGGCGTTTGTCAGGGATCGGCCCTTGATTGGCGCTTCATGTCAATGCCAGCGGCTTGTCACAAACCGTCACAGGGAGGGCCGGTCAGGATGCATCCCGAAGTCTGGCAAACACTGTAACAAAATCCTGCGCCTCTGAAAAACCTGCTCCAAGTGCGGA
>CAYXQV010000449.1:0-1713 GCA_964467505.1 uncultured Hyphomonadaceae bacterium
TCAGTTCAGCTTCGAGGGCGTCAAGCGCGGTCTGCGCGGCAGCCTTGCTGGCCGCCTCGTCGGCGGCATCATCGACATGGCGGCAAAAGGCATAGAGCCGGGCGGCGCGCGCGCCGTGTCGCGGCCCGAGGAAATGGCTGGCGAAATGAAACGAGCGGCCATGTGTGCGCAGGATGGCCTGCGCATCGGGCGCGCACTGAAGCTGTGCGGCTGCCGCGTTCATGCCACCTCCCTGCGCGCTGGCTCGATGCGCCTTGCCCCATGCGCAGCAGGCACCAGCCGGTCGAGCACCTTGGCCGATGACAAAACCCCCGGCAGCCCGGCGCCAGGATGAGAGCCCGCGCCAACGAGAAAGAGGTTCTCCGGCCCTTCGGCCTTGTTGTGGAAACGGAACCAGGCCGATTGGGAAAAATGTGGGGCGATGGAAAAGCCGGCTCCTGCCGGGCTGAGATAGTCGGCAAGGAAATCTTCCGGCGTCATGAAGAAGTCCGAGCGTATGCGCGATTTCAGCCCGGGAAGGATCGTCTCGTCGAGTGCCCTGACCACCCTGTCGCGCAGCCTCGGCCCGGCCTTGGCCCAGTCGATATCGCCCTGCAGGTTCGGAACGGGAACCAGGGCGTAGAAACTGTCATGACCGGCGGGCGCAAATGAGGGATCGGTTGCGGTCGGCCTGTGGAGATAGAGCGAGAAATCCTCGGCAAGCACCTTGCGGTGAAAGATGTCGTCGAGCAGGCCCTTATAGCGCTTGCCCAGCCAGATCGTGTGATGGGCGACATCGTCATAAGTGCCCTCGCTGCCGAAAAACAGCACAAACAACCCCATCGACTTTCGCGCATGACGCGCCTTCAGCCGCGCGCCGAGCTTCGTCTGCCCGCGCGCGAGCATGTTGTTGTACAAGAAGGCCGGATCAACATTCGACACAACAAGGTCTGCCGCGATCAACTCGCCACTTTCCAGCCGTGCGCCGCTGGCACGGCTGCCATCCGTTTCGATCTGTGTGACCGTCGTATCAAGACGGATTGCGATCCCGGCCTCACGCATCACACGCTCCAGCCCGTCGACCAGCGCCCCGGTGCCGCCCATGGCGAAATGAACCCCGTGGGCGCGTTCGAGGAAGTGGATGAGATTGTAGATGCTCGTGGTCGAGAACGGATTGCCCCCAACCAACAGGGGCTGGACCGAGAAGGCCTGGCGCAGCTTTTCATGCCTGAGATGGCGCGAGACGAGTTGCCAGACCGTGCGCCGGCTTCCCAGCCGCATCATTGCCGGCACCTGCGCCAGCATATCGCCGAGCCTGTGAAACGGCTGATCGGACAATTGCTCGAACCCAACACGGTAAATCTTCTCGGACTCCGCCAGGAGATTTCGGTAGCCCTCGCAGTCGCGTGGACTGATCTTCGCGATCTCGGCCAGTGTGTCGTCGATCGTGCCGCCATAATCGAACTGGCTGCCATCGGGATAATGGAAGCGGTACCAGGTCGTCAGCGGGACCATTTTCACATAGTCTTCCATGCGCTTGCCGAGAGCGGCGAAAAGCTCCTCGAACAGGAAAGGCGCTGTGATCACGGTCGGACCCGCATCGTGGCGGTAGCCATCGCGCTCGAACACCTGCGCGCGCCCGCCAAGCCTCGCGCAGCGGTCGACCAGCGTGACATCATAGCCTTTCGCGCGCAGGCGGATCGCTGCAGCAATACCGCCAAAACCGGCCCCGAT
>CAYXQV010000450.1:0-1708 GCA_964467505.1 uncultured Hyphomonadaceae bacterium
CAAGCGTTTCAGGGCGCGATTTCTGCAACATGGTCTGCGATGGCGAGCGACGCAGTCAGGCCCGGACTTTCTATGCCAAACAGGTTGACCAGCCCCGGCGTGCCGTGTTCGCGCGGACCTTCGATCCGGAAGTCGCCCGAAGGCTGCCCGGGGCCGACGAGTTTCGGACGCACGCCTGCATAATCGGCGGTGAGCTGCTGGGCCTGCAAACCTGGCCAGTAGCGCTGCGCGGCTGCGAGGAAATGATCGGCGCGTGCCGGATCAACGCGATAGTCGAAAGGGGGCTGTGCGCCATCGGCAAGCCATTGCGCATCCGGGCCCAGCCGTCCGCGTCCGGCAAGGTCCACGGTCAGGTGCAGCCCCAGCGAAGCGGTCCCCGGCATCGGATAGATCAGTCGCGAAAAGGGCGTGTGTCCCGTCAGCGAGAAATAACTGCCCTTGACGAAATGCATCTCCGGCAGCCCATCCACGTGCGGCCCCTCGATGCGCGCGGCGATGTCCACGGCGCGATGGCCGGCGCAGTTCACCACGGTGCGTGCCTTTATCCGCGCGGGCGTCTCGCCGCCGGTCTGCAGGAGGATTGCGTCACCTGCCAGCATGCCATCTGTCAATGGCGTGGCGAGCGCGAGGCTTCCGCCGGCCGCTTCCAGATCGCCCAGAAGCGCCAGCATGTAGCCATGGCTGTCGAATATCCCCGAAACAGGCGAATGCATCGCGGCGCGCACATCTACAGACAGGGCCGGCTCCAGCCTGCGCGCGGCCGCACCATCGATGATTTCAAGCTGCTCGACACCGTTGCGCCCGGCCCGTTCCTTTAGCGCCTCGAGCGCTTGCGCCTCGTCATCATCCAGCGCGACGACCAGCTTTCCGCAGCGGCGATAGTCAATGCTGTGCGTGTCGAGATAGTCATAGAGCGCGCGCCTCCCGGCCACGCAGAACCGTGCCTTGAAGGAGCCTTCGGCATAATAGAGCCCGGCATGGATCACCTCGGAATTGCGCGAGGATGTGTGCGTGCCGATCGCCGCTTCCGCTTCCAGCACCACCACCTCGCGCCCGGCCAGCGCAAGCGCGCGGGCGCAGGCCAGCCCGACCACGCCAGCCCCGATCACGGCGCAATCCATCTCGAATGTCTCACTCATGTATAACGATTATAGCGCCTGTTGGCGACGAGAACAGCGCGATCTTGCAGACGGCCAAACACGAAAAAAAAGTGGTGGCAAACCGCCAGGCACGAATTTGCCTGGTGTGGCCATAAGCGGCCTGATTGGGTTGGGGCACGGTTTCTTGAGACAGCTCACAGCGCTGTTTTTCCATCGAAGGAGGCCACGGCCCCGCAGGCCACGCGCCCATAACGCTGGCGGCGGCGGGGCCGTGGCCGGTGGGTCGAAGCGCTTGTCACTCTCATTCCCACTCTATCGTCCCAGGGGGTTTCGACGTGATGTCGTAGACGACGCGGTTGACGCCTTTGACCTCATTTATGATTCGGGTGGCGACGTGACCGAGGAAGGCGTGGTCGAACGGGTAATAATCCGCCGTCATGCCGTCCACGCTGGTCACCGCGCGCAGGGCCAGCACCGCCTCATAGGTGCGCTCATCGCCCATCACGCCCACCGTATTGACTGGCAGGAGCACAGCAAAGGCCTGCCAGATCTCGTCATAGAGGCCGGCCGTGCGCAGCTCCTCAAGATAGATCGCATCGGCCTTGCGC
>CAYXQV010000451.1:0-1703 GCA_964467505.1 uncultured Hyphomonadaceae bacterium
CCTGCTCCTTCCCTCGACGCCCGCTTTGCCGGGCTTCGCGAGCAGGCAGACATCTCCGGCGTGCTTGACAAGGACCATGTCGATACCCGCCTGCCGCCGCTGTTGCGCGCGGGCCTCGAAGCCTGGATCCTTGAACAGGACCATCCGCGCAGTTTCAGCCTTGATGCGCCGCCGGGGCGCAATCCGGCGCTGCATGGCCGCCTGCGCCAGATCGTCGATGCTGACCTTGAAGACGAAATCCACTGGTCCTTTCGCGGCGTGCCCCATGGCCACCCGACCGCCGCGCTGACACGCCTGCGCAGTGCGGTGACCGCGAGCGGGCTGGGCGAGCGGCGCAGCCTGTTCATCATCCGCAATGAAAGCTGGTCACGCGGGGCGAAAACCCGCGAGGTGGTTGGCGAGTTTGATGCCAGGGGCGGGCAGACGGTCAAACTGTCTGATGATGACCTGCGGACGCTCGCAGCGCTCGTCGTCCTGCTCGCGGAAAAGCCTGAAGGCCTTGCCGGCTGGCTGCGCGCGGCGAAACCAGCCAGTTCGACGACGCTATTGTCGCGCATTGGACCGGCACCAGATACGACGGAGCCACCGGAACGTGTTCCGCCCTCCAGTCCAACCGCTGCTGCACCTGCAGTTTCACCGCCCGATCCCTCGCCGCCTCAGCCCGATTATCGCTCAGAGGCCGACGAAATCCCCATTGGTCGCTCCGAGGAGACCGGCAAGGCCGTCTGCGTCAGGCTTGAGGATTTGCGCCGGCATGTGGCGATCTTCGCCGGTACGGGCTCGGGCAAGACGGTGCTGATCCGCCGCCTGGTGGAGGAATGCGCGCTGAAGGGCGTGTCCTCCATCATTCTCGACCCGAACAATGACCTCGCCCGCCTGGGCACGCCCTGGCCGCAGACGCCCGGCGGCTGGTTCGACGGCGACGCCGCGCGCGCGGTCGAGTACCACGACAATGTCGATGTCGCGATCTGGACGCCGAAATTGTCGGCCGGCCGCCCCATCGCGTTCGCGCCGCTGGCTGATCTTGGTGCGGTGGCGGGTGACGCAGACGAGTTCGAAATCGCCCTCGACAACACCGTGGCGGCCCTTCTGCCCCGGGCCGGCTTGCCAAATACGGGCGCGAGGCTGGCGCAGGGACAGGCGGTTCTGAAACAGGCCCTGCGTGGGTTCATCGAGGCGGGCGGAGAGGGGCTCGGTTCCTTCCTTGGGGTGCTTCGCGCCTTGCCCGATGGTACCAGCCAGCTTTCCAATGCCGAAAAACTCGCCGCCGACATGGCCGACACGCTCTATGCGGCGACGATAACAGATACGCTGTTTGGCGGAGCCGGAACATCGGTTGATCCCGCCACCCTTCTTACGCCGCCGAAGGGCAAGCGCGCGCGCATTTCCGTGATCAGCCTCGCTGGCCTGCCGACCGATGAGCAGCGACAGGGTTTTGTCAGCCAGCTCCAGATGGCGCTCTTTGCCTGGGTGAAAAAGAACCCTGCGGGCGACCGGCCGCTCGGCGGTCTTTTCGTGATGGATGAAGCCCAGACATTTGCACCATCCACCGGCTCAACCCCTTGCCTTGCGACTACCCTGGCGCTGGCTTCACAAGCGCGGAAATATGGTCTCGGCCTTGTCTTCGCAACGCAGGCACCCAGGGGCCTGCACAACCAGATTCCCGGCAATGCGACCACCCAGTTCTTCGGTTTCCTGAACGC
>CAYXQV010000452.1:0-1696 GCA_964467505.1 uncultured Hyphomonadaceae bacterium
CGGGACCGTTTGCGACAATGTCAGCCAGCGAAACCTTGTCCAGTTCGGCGAGGAATGCGTTCAATCCGGCGCGAAACAGCAAGCTCAACTTGCAAACCCCGATCAGCGGGCACGTGTTCTGGTCGGAATTGAAACACTCGACCAGTTCAAGATCGCCTTCGGTATGGCGCACGACTTCGCCAATGATGATGTTCTGCGGGGCCATGCCGAGTCTGACGCCGCCGGTGCGTCCGCGCAGGTTTTCCAGATAGCCGAGCTGCCCGAGCTGGCGCGCCGCCTTCATCAGATGGGCGCGCGATATGCCATAGGCGTCGGCGACATCTTCCATGCGCACGGTCTCACCGGGGTGAAGTGCGCAGAACATCAAGGTTCTGAGCGCGTAATTGGTATAGGCTGTCAGGCGAATGGCGGTCTCCCTGCGGCGCGGATGCACATGCGACAAAAAGTGTGTTCGAAAGTAACGCTTATCGCGTTATTTGATATTTCAAGTGCCACTTTGCTTGGCTCAGGTCAAATTCAGGGAACGTCTCGCCATGTTTGAAGCCTTCGACGCTGTCCTGCTCGCGCGCATACAATTTGCGTTCACGGTCAGCTTCCACATCATCTTCCCGGCCTTTTCGATTGGGCTGGCATCTTATCTGATGGTGCTGGAAGGGATGTGGCTGAAGACCAACAACCCGGTCTACCTGACCCTTTTCAAATACTGGCGCAAGATCTTCGCTGTCGCCTTCGGCATGGGCGTCGTGTCCGGCATCGTCATGTCCTATCAGTTCGGGACAAACTGGAGCGTGTTTTCCGACAAGGCCGGGCCGGTTGTTGGGCCGCTCATGGCCTACGAGGTGCTTTCAGCCTTCTTCCTCGAGGCGGGTTTCCTCGGTGTGATGCTGTTCGGCATGGGCCGTGTGTCGAAGAAGCTGCACTTCCTCGCGACCGTGATGGTGGCTTTCGGGACACTGTTCTCGGCGACCTGGATCTTGTCGGTGAACAGCTGGATGCAGACACCGGCCGGCTTCTCGATCAATGAAGTTGGCCAGTTCGTGCCCGAAAACTGGCTCGCGATCATCTTCAATCCGTCCTTTCCCTATCGCCTCGTGCACATGGTGCTGGCCGCTTACCTGACAACGGCCTTCGTGGTCGGCGCAGTCGGCGCCTATCACCTGCTGCGCGACCGGGCCAATCTGGAGGCCCGCAAGATGTTCTCCATGGCGATGTGGATGGCAGCGATTGTTGCGCCCATGCAAGTTGTGGCAGGCGACTTCCATGGCGTGAACACCCATGAGCACCAGCCGGTCAAGGTGATGGCCATGGAGGGCCATTATGAGAGCCATCCTGAAGGCGCGCCGCTCTACCTGTTCGGCATTCCGAATGAGGCAGAACAGCGCCTCGACCATGCGGTCGGCATTCCGAAACTCTCATCGCTGATCATCAAGCATGATCTGAATGCGCCAATGAAAGGGCTCGACACGGTGCCCGATGAGTTGCAGCCGCCGGTGCCCATCGTGTTCTGGAGCTTCCGCATCATGGTCGGCCTTGGCATGCTGATGATGCTGATCGGCTTTGTGAGCGTGTACCTGCGCTGGCGCGGCAAGCTCTACGATGCGCCGCTGTTTCACCGGGCAGCGATGGTCATGGGGCCAAGTGGCTTCGTTGCGGTGCTGGCAGGCTGGATCACGACGGAAGTTGGCCGCCAGCCCTA
>CAYXQV010000453.1:0-1693 GCA_964467505.1 uncultured Hyphomonadaceae bacterium
ACCAGACGATCCTGTTCTGGTATGTGCTGATCCTGGCGGTCATCATCCGCACAGCCGTAACCTTCTACCGGACCCCGAGCTCCGCCCTGGTCCCGGACATTACCAAGGATTATGACGAGCGGACCTCGCTTTACAGCCTGCGCTTCCTGTTTGCGTGGTTCGGTGGCAACGCGCTGGCCGTGCTGATGTTCTTCATCCTGTTTCCGCAATATGTCACCGAATCCATTGCCGACGGGCGGTTCAACAGGGACGCCTATGAGCTTTACGGGACCATCGGCGCCTTGATGATCTTTGTGTCAATCATTGTGTCGTGTGTCGGAACACATGCGCGCATCCTGCACCTGAACCCGCCGCCGCCCGCGCGAAAAATGACCTTGCGGCTGATCTTCGGCGAGATGTTCGAGACGCTGGCCAACCGATCCTTTATCGCGCTGTTCATAGCCGCGCTTTTCGGCGCGGTGGCGAGCGGTGTTGTCTCGGGGCTGTCGCTTTATTTCTACACCTATTTCTGGGCGTTTACCGAGATCCAGACCGGGATGATCTATCTGGGCACATTCGTTGCGGCCATTATGGGTTTCGTGCTCGCACCGATCGTCTCACGCAGGATCGGAAAGAAGCGTGGGGCCATGATCATCGGACTGATCGCGTTTGGCGGCGCGCCGCTGCCCATCGTGCTGCGCCTGTTTGACCTGCTGCCGCCCAATGGCACGCCTTTCATTTTCTGGTTCGTGATCATAACCAATATTGTCGATATCGGCCTGATCATCACTTTCCAGATCCTCTTCGCGTCAATGATCGCCGATCTCGTAGAGGAAAGTGAACTGAAGACCGGCCGACGTTCAGAAGGCGTGTTCACGTCTGCAGAGACATTCATCAGCAAGTCCGTGCAGGGGTTTGGCGTCATGGCGGCGACCCTGGTGCTGACGCTCGCGCAATTTCCGACGGGCGCAGGCGTTGAGGAGGTCGGGCCCGATGCAGTCAGGCGCCTGGGCATCTATTACGTGCCGCTCGTCCTGCTGCTTTACATGACCATGATCGCGGTCATCTCGACCTACCGGATCGATCGCAATATTCACGAAGAAAATGTGAGGAAACTGCAGGACGCCGGCTGACTTGGGCCCTTGGCGGGCAACAGGCAGTTGCGCCCGGAAAGAGGACGCGCTTCATGAAGGAACTCATCTATCATCGCCATTTCATTCCGGCGATGAAGCGGCACGCAATGAAACTGGCCGTCGTGGACGGTGAATACCGCGCGCGTTTTGTCGAACATGCCGGGCGTGTTTACCGGCTCGCGCACGCGCTCAGGCACCAGTTCGGCCTGGCGCGGAGCGATCGTTTCGCCGTGCTGGCGCGCAACTCGCATGCCTATCTTGAACTCTATCACGCCGCCTTCCTTGGGGGCGGCGTCATCAATCCGCTCAACCTGCGCCTCAGTGCGAAGGAGCTTGACTATATCATCCGCGACTCCGGCGCAGAGGTGATCTTTATCGACAAGCACTTTGCCGGATTGCTCGACGCAGCCAGCAAGACCGCCGGTGACTGGCCGATCCGCAAGACCGTGTTCATCGGTGATGGCGAGGCTGAGCACGACATCGCCTATGAAGATCTCCTCGCCGCTGGCGAGCCCGTGCTTCCCGACGAGCCGGACGAGGATGACGCGGCCATCCTGATGTATACCGGCGGCACCACGGGC
>CAYXQV010000454.1:0-1689 GCA_964467505.1 uncultured Hyphomonadaceae bacterium
ACCGCGAGCCCCGCGCCGGCGAGCGCGCCCGCGAGCCGGATCGCCAGCGCCGTGCCGAGGATCGCGCCATGGGGCCCCGGCCCGGCGGCGCAGCGGCGCATCACGATCGCCTCGAGCCCGAACATCGCCAGCGGCAGGAAGAGCCCCGCGAGGCCGAAGAGATAGGCATAGGCCCCGAACCGCTCCGGCCCGAGATGACGGGCGACGAGCGTCATCACCAGCAAGGAGAGCGCGAGGCGCACCGCCTGCTCGGCCGTCAGCCAGCCGAAGCTGGCGAGCCGCGTGCGCAGGGCGGAACTCACGGAACTGCTCTCCACATCATGCGACGTTCAAATCCCTGAACTTTTCGAATAGCGTCCGAGACGACATCGCAAGGAAAACACGGCACCTCCAGAATGCAGATTGTGTTTGACGTTTACGCGCTGCTCTTCGGCCGGACAATGTTCCGAAAGATGAACCGGGCGCTGCTGCGCTGCGCGCTGGCCGGGCTCGGGGTCTTGAACTGGCGCAGCGAGACGTTACAGGGCGAGAGGGACCTGCTCACCCGACTTCTAGCAGAAGCACCCAAGGGTGCCGTGGCGCTCGATATCGGTGCCAACGAGGGTCGCTACTCGGCTTGGCTGCTTTCGCAGGCACCGCATCTGACAGTCCATGCCTTCGAACCACACCCGATCATCTTCGGCAGACTCGAGGCACGACTCGAAACGGCGGGGGCTCGCTGCTGGAACTGCGCACTTGGCGATGTCGAAGGGGAAACCGAACTCTTCGACTATGCTGACGCGCCCGGGGGAAGCAGTCACGCCTCGCTCCATAACGCGGTGATCGAGCGGCTCCATGGCCGACCGGCGGCCGCGCATCGCGTGGCAGTCCGTCGCCTCGACAACTTTCTCCTGCGGGAGGGGATCACAGAGATATTTCTGCTCAAGATCGACACCGAAGGCCACGAAGCTGCGGTTCTGCGTGGACTGGGAGACCTCGCGCAAACAGGAAAGGTTACAATCCATCACCTGCAACTGGAGTTTGGTGATATGAACGTCATCAGCCGAACATTCTTTGAGGACATCGCGGCCCTATTGCCTGGTTATCGCGCCTTTCGCATCCTACCGCGCGGCGCACTTCTGGAAATCACGAATGAACCTCCCTTGATGCGCGAGTTGTTCGCGTTTCAGAATATATTGTTTTCGCGCACGGAACCGGCCTGACTCTCGTTGATACCCGGCGCGTCGCGCACGAGGACGCAGTCGAACTCGACCACGCGCAGGCCGTCGCGGGTCACCGGGACCATCGCCGCCGGGGTGAAGCCCGCCGCGCGGTAGCGCTCCAGCGCCGCGGCCGCATCGGGCATGCCCTCGTAGATCGGGATCATCGAGAGCTCGGTCTGGATCGCGACGACGCGCCCGAGCAGCCCCGCCGCGCCCTCGAACGCCTCGAGATCGAAGCCCTGCGTGTCCATCTTGAGATAGAGGCGCGAGGCGTCCCCGGCCCCGGCCAGCCTCTGCGCGAAGGAATCCAGCCGCGCGACCGGCACCTCCTCGACCCGCGCCAAGCGGTTGCCGCTCTCGACCAGCGGGCGGATCGCGCCGAGACGGCTGTTGTCGGGCGCGAGGAAGGAGGAGAAGACCGAGCCCTCCATCACGTTGAGCGCCAGCCTGCCCTCCCGCGCGCCGAGGGCGGTGGCCACCAGCAGGG
>CAYXQV010000455.1:0-1685 GCA_964467505.1 uncultured Hyphomonadaceae bacterium
GATCAGAAACTCATGATCGTTTCGCCGGGGCTTGCAATCAGCTTGCCCATGGCGTCGGGCGTCGCGACGCCAACACCTTCGAGGAGAGCTTCGGGACCAAAGGGCCGGTTGGGCAAGTAAATCGCACAGACATCTACCGTGACTCCGTCGGACATCATCTTCTTCAACAAGCCTTGCGGGCTGGCCCCTCGCGGCTGCAGGGGTGCAACCGCGCCTGCGGGCGGCGAGTTGAGCGCGAGGTCGCCGGCTGCGCTGCACAGAAGGATATGGGCGGTCTCGCCATTGGCCTTGGCGCTGTTGGTCAATATCAGCGCCATCAGCTGGGTTTCCGGGTCGGAACTTGTGAGAATGGTCAGCATGGTGGCGTCACCTTCCGTCGGCAAAGCGGGTGTCGCGTCCTGTGCCACAGCGCAGGCGCCAAGGGATGCGGCGAGCGCCGCTGCAGCGAGTGAATTTCGGATTTTCATTTTCAGTCTCCATGTTGTCGAAGGCCCGCAAGTCCAACCGTGGCTTATAAAGGCGCAATCGCACTCGAGCCTTGCGTGTTCACGGATGCCGCCTGCTTTTATCAGATCACCAGCTTGATTAGTCCGCCAACCACGAGGATCGTCGCGACGCCAAGGGCCCAGAGCCCGACAAACCAGCCAAGCTCCTTCGCACCAGTCTTCTCGATATGTCCGCGTTCGTCCTCGCGCATCAGTGATACCCCGCTTCCGGATCGACTTTTCCGCGAAACACCCAATAGGAATAAGCGGTATAAGCGAGGATCATGGGCAGCAGGATGAGGGCACCGACCAGCATGAACAGCAGGCTCGAATCCGGCGCGGCAGCGTCTGCGATGGTGATCGCGCGCGGCACGATATAGGGCGTGATGCCGATGCCAAGGCCGGCAAAGCAAAGCGCGAACAGCCCGATCGCTGCCGGGAAGGGAACATTGTCTTTCTGCCTGAGCAGCCCCCAGCCGAGGATGACTGCCAGAACCGCCGTAAGGACCGGCACAGGCATCACCAGCAACAGTTGCGGGAAGGCGAACCAACGCGCGGCGATCTCAGGCGACAGGAAGGGTGTCCAGATGCTGACAAGGCCCACGAAACCCAGCATGGCCAGACCGGCACGCCGCGCATATCGATAGGCACTGTCGCGCAAGGTGCCTTCGGTCTTCATCACCAGCCATGTCGATCCGAGAAGCGCATAACCTGCCACAAGCGCCAGGCCACAAACCAGGGTAAACGGCGTCAGCCAGTCCCACCACCCACCTGCATAAGCGCGCCCGTCAACCTCTATGCCTTGTACGAAGGCACCGAGCACGATGCCCTGGCAGAAGGTTGCCAGTAATGAGCCGTAGAAGAAGGAACGGTCCCATATCTTTTCGTGCGCCTTGTCGCGCCAGCGATACTCGAACGCGACACCGCGGAAGACCAGGGCCAGGATCATGATGATGAATGGCGCATACAGGGCTGGCATGACCACCGCATAGGCGAGCGGGAACGCCGCAAAAAGGCCGCCGCCGCCCAGCACCAGCCAGGTCTCATTGCCGTCCCAGACCGGAGCGACCGAGTTCATCGCCACATTGCGGTCGTCATCGCTTTCAAGGAACGGGAAGACCAGCCCGATACCAAGGTCAAACCCATCGAGGATCACGTAGATGAAGATTGCGAGCGCCAGCAGGCCGGCCCAGATTGTCG
>CAYXQV010000456.1:0-1681 GCA_964467505.1 uncultured Hyphomonadaceae bacterium
GCATGTCTCAGGCCGAGCTGTGGTCCGAGCCGTTTCAGCCGCGACATGTAATCGTCGAGCAGTTCACGTTCCGGTCCGGTCCGGAATGACCCGATTGCGATGATATCGATGTCCAAGGCCCGTTCCTGTGGGCGGTCAGTTGACGCCTGTGACATGCTGCGAGGCGTCGCCGGACCATATGCGTTCGAGGTTGTAGAACTCCCTGACTTCGGGGCGGAACAGATGGACGATGAGGTCGCCGGTATCGATCAGGACCCAGTCAGCGGTTGGCAAGCCCTCGATACGGGCCCGCTTGCCGCCAATCTCCTTGATCCGTCTGACGACATGCTCCGCGAGCGCCGCCACGTGACGCGCCGAGCGGCCAGATGCAATGATCATCTGGTCCGCAATCGTCGACCTACCTTCAAGATCAAGGACAATCAGGTCTTCGGCCTTGTCCTCTTCGAGAGACATGATCACCGTTTCGGCAATCGCCTCGGGGTCCGGGTGCACGGCCATTGAGGGGGCCGGCTCGCGCTGTGTCTCACCAGTCAGTGTGATGTCCTCATCTCTCAGTTAGTTCGAAGACTATATCACGACTGTTTTTCCGGCTCCAGCCCTGCATTTGTCTTGCCGGCCGGGCGAAACGGGTTGCGGGTGCGCGCGCGGCGGCGAAGCGCGGTGGATGAAGCCGGATGCCAGCGGGCCGTCAGGAAAAGCCAGGCCGGTGCCGGCTGGTCAGCCAGGCTCGCAGCTGCCGCCTGATCGATCCGGGCCTGCGCGAAACGTCGGGCGAACTTGGACAGCCTCGCGCGTGGGCCGGCATTCGGGCGCGCAATCACCGCGATGGGCAGTGTCTCGGCGATCTCGCTCCAGCCACCCCAGCGGTGAAAGCCGGCAAGATTGTCGGCGCCCATGATCCAGACGAAACGTGCTTTCGGCGCGCGGGCCGCCAGGGCTGGCAACAGGTCGCGCGTGTAATTGATCGCAAGTTCCGCTTCGATCGTGGTGACGCGCATCCTTGGATGATCGGCCATTGCCTGGGCTGAGGCCAGGCGTGCTTTCAAGACGCCGTGTCGCTCCTTGAGCGGATTTCCGCGCGCGACAATCCACCATATCCAGTCGAGCTGGAGCCGGTGAAGCGCTGTTTCCGCGACATGCAGGTGGCCGTCATGTGCTGGGTTGAAGCTGCCGCCGAACAGGCCGATGCGCAGCCCGGTATGGGGGCCGGGCAACCGGGCCGTTGCGAGGGTTTGCGAATGTGCGCTCAGGGCCGTGTCTGCCCGGTTCCGCGCACCACGTATTTGAAAATGGTGAGCTGCTCGGCGCCTACCGGGCCGCGTGCATGGATCCGGCCCGTGGCGATCCCGATCTCGGCGCCCATGCCGAACTCTCCGCCATCGGCGAACTGGGTCGACGCGTTTGCAATCACGATCGCGCTGTCCACCTCGTCGAGGAAGCGCTGGCAGACCTGGTCATCCTCGGCGATCACACAGTCGGTGTGTCCTGAGGAATAGGTGTGGATATGCTCCAGCGCGCCATCGAGTCCATTAACGACCCGCACCGACAGGATCGGCGCCAGGTATTCGGTGTGCCAGTCTTCCTGTGTGGCCGGCTCCATGTCGAGGACATGGGCGCGCGCAGCCTCATCGCCGCGAAGCTGGCAGCCGGCCTCCAGCAGGGACTGCGCGATTGCGGGCAG
>CAYXQV010000457.1:0-1675 GCA_964467505.1 uncultured Hyphomonadaceae bacterium
GAGATCGACAAGGCGTCGGGCGCCATGTTCGTCGACCGGTTTCTCTACACGGCCATGCGCTATCCCTGCAATTACGGCTTCGTGCCCCACACGCTGAGCCTTGATGGCGACCCGATTGACGTCATGGTGGTTGGCCAGCGCGCGCTTGTGCCCGGTGCGGTTGTGCGCGCGCGCCCGGTCGGTGTCCTGCTGATGGAGGATGATGGCGGCGTTGACGAGAAGATCCTCGCCGTTCCGCATGAGAAGCTGACCCGGTTTTATGAGAAGGTGCACAATCACACGGACCTGCCCGAGATCCTGGTCGAGCGTATCGTGCACTTCTTTACCCATTACAAGGACATGGAGCCCGGCAAGTGGGTGAAGGTCGAGGGGATAGAAGGCGTGGAGAAGGCGCGCGAACTGATCGTCGAGGCGATCGCGCGTGCCGGCGACGCGACCTGACCGTCCCTCTTCGCAGAAGGGGCAGGTGGCCAGGGCCGCATCATGTCGGCTCGCGACCACCCGTCAGCGGATACGTCCCCGGAAACTGAAGCTCGCTTCGGGCGGCGGGGTGCCGGCGGTCATGGCGCCTTTGGGTGCGAGGCAGACAAAGCGCACATTCGGATCATAGCCGGGCGCGGGTGTGTAGCTGCACTGCGCCATGCTGGCCGGGCGCACAGCGCTCGACGAAAAACCGGCATCGCCGGAATAGGTGAAACTCAGGCCCGAACCGGCATCGGCAAACAGGACCGGGCTGGTATCTGCGTCGAACGGATCATAATCGCCATTGTAGAACTCCAGCTGGTCTGGAATGCGGTCGACAAGGAAGATCGTGTCGGCATCAGCCGGTCCGCTGCTGGCATTGCGGATCGTCAGCGTATAGGCGACATCCTGGCCGGGCAGCGAATAGGTGCCGGTGCCAGACGGATCCCAGAGCGCCTGCGTCTTCTCGGCTTCCAGTTTTATCGGGCGGTCATCGCGAAAGGCGAAAAAGTCGACCTCTTCATTGACATGCGTGCGGCTCGTATCGCCTGCGACAATCTCTTCTTCGATGCTGAGCCGGATGAAACCTGCCGGCAGTGGATCGGCCCCGACCAGCGTCGCCCAGCCGCCCTGCCCCCCATTCTCGCCGACCTGCGTCGCGGTGACCGCATCGAGATCTTCCGGGACCGAATAACCCGTCGAGGCATTGGTGCCGATGCCGCTGATCGAATTGGCGCCGCGCTGGAAGCGATAGAAAATGTCATTGACCGTTCCGGTGCCGGCCTCCGCAATGATCACGCCGAGGGTCTCGTCGAGGCGGCTGGCAGATATCTGGCCGGTATGCTTGCCGACACAGATGCCGTCTGCCTGGCCGGACTGAAAGGGTGGATTGCCGCGATTGTCGCAATCATTGGCATAAGGCGCGGTGGGCTGGGCGTCGTTCGAGGACATCAGGCCGACAAGCGAGACCGGGCTGGAATAGCTGCCCGCCACGCTGGAACTGACATTTTCAAGGTCGGCTGTGTTCCAGTTGCCATTGGCCTGCCCGGTCGTGCGATCGGACAGGACGCTGAACGCCTCGAATGTCCGCCCGTCGGCGAGGGTATGCAGCCCCGTCTCGGCGACCACACAATGCACCTGGCCCGGCGTTGGATTGTCCACCGGGTTGGACCCGCCGGTAATTTCCTGGATCTTCAGCTCGAAAGCCGACGCC
>CAYXQV010000458.1:0-1666 GCA_964467505.1 uncultured Hyphomonadaceae bacterium
TTTTCAGCCCGCCCCGCACGCCCGGCGACCTGGCTGAGCAGCTGGAAGGTGCGCTCGCCTGCGCGCAGGTCCCCGCCCTTCATGCCCGAATCGGCATCGACCACGCCAACAAGTGTCAGGCCGGGGAAATTGTGCCCCTTGGCGACGATCTGGGTGCCGATCAGGACATCGATTTCACCCGCCGCCATGCGCTCGACGATGAGCCGGGTGTCCTCGCCGGAGCGCGCTGTGTCAGATGAAAAGATCCCGATCCGCGCATCTGGCAGCAATCGGCGCGCCTCTTCGGCGACACGCTCGACCCCCGGGCCAACCCCCATCAGCGTGTTTTCCGCCGCGCAATGCGGGCATGTGGCAGGCTTGGGCATCGACCAGCCGGTGAGGTGACAGACCAGCCGGCCGGTGTAGCGGTGCTCGGTCAGCCAGCTGTCGGTGCCGGGACATTTCAGCTTCTCCCCGCAGGCGCGGCAGATCACCAGCGGGGCATAGCCGCGCCGGTTGAGAAACAGCAGCGACTGTTCACCGGCCTCGAAAACCGCCTGCATCTCGCGGGCAAGGCGCGGCGACAGCCAGTTGCCGCGCTCAGGTGGCGTGCTGCGCATATCGACCAGCTCGATTGTCGGCAGCCGCGCCGCACCGGGGCGCGCAGACAGCCGGAGATAGCCATAGCGCCCGGTTTCGGCATTGACCGCACTTTCCAGCGCCGGGGTCGCAGACGCCAGCACGATGCCCGCGCCGCAGAGCTTGGCACGTATCACCGCCATGTCGCGCGCATGATAACTCACGCCTTCTTCCTGCTTGTAGGAGCCGTCATGCTCCTCATCGACAATGATCAGGGCGAGCTTGCGGAACGGCAGGAACAGGGCCGAGCGCGCACCGATCACGATCCGCGCACGGCCATGCGCCACCTCGCGCCAGGCCCGGCGCCGCGCGGTTTCGCCCAACCCGGAATGCCAGGCCGCCGGCGGTGCGCCAAAGCGCTGCTCGAAACGCTCCAGCACCGCCTGTGTCAGCGCAATTTCCGGCAAAAGCACCAGCACCTGCGCGTCTGGCGCGGCTTTCAGGGCTGCGGCAATCGCCTCGAAATAGACCTCCGTCTTGCCTGATCCGGTCACCCCATCGAGCAGGAAGGGCGCAAACCCGCCTTGCTCAACCGCCTTGGTCAGGGCCCTGCCGGCAGCCGCCTGCTCGCTGGAAAGCACAAGTCCGGGCCGGTACGGATCAGGCTCTCGAAACGGCTGATCAACCGGGCACTCCTCAGCCTGCAGCCCACCCGCCTGCGCAAGTGCGCGCACAACCGAAGCCGACACGCCAGCCCTTTGCGCCAGCTCGCTCGCCGTCAACGCCCCGCCCTTTGCTGCCCCAAGCACGCTTTCGCGCGCCGGCGTCATCCGCCCCGGCAACGCGTCGGACGCGCGATAGACGGTCGCCACCGGAGACGGTCGAAGCCCGCCGCGCGCACGCAGGGTCATGGCCAGGATCTGGCCAGGCGCAGCAACAGTGTAGCGCGCAGCGAAATCGACAAAGGCGCGCATGTCGGCCGACATTTCCGGGGTCGGAAACACATCGATGAGCGATTTCAGCTCGCGCCCGTCGCCATCGGCTTGCGGGCCTAGCGCCCAGACCACGCCGGTTCGCTCCTGCCTGCCAAGCGGGGCGCGGACATAGC
>CAYXQV010000459.1:0-1660 GCA_964467505.1 uncultured Hyphomonadaceae bacterium
TCTCCAGCCCCTCCTCATAGGCCTCTAGCGCGGTGTCACTCTCACCCCGACCGGCGAGGATATCGCCAATCCTGTTAAGGCTCACCGAGACACCGCGCTGGAACTGCGTATTGCCCGCATCGCGCGCGGCGAGGGCGCGCCTGATCTCCAGCCCCTCCTCATAGGCTTCTAGCGCGGCGCCGGTCTCACCCTGGCGCAGGAGGGAATCGCCCTGTTCTTCGAGCGCGACCGACCGCAACCGCGCCGTGTCGTCACCGTCGCGCGTGCCGAGCCGATCATAGAGTTCGCGCGCGCGCGTTGCGGCCATCTCGGCGGCCTCACTGTCGCCAATCGTGCGGTAATGGCGCGAAAACAGGATCTGCATCCTGGCTTCTTCCTCAAGCAGGCGCGGGGCATCCGGGGCGAGGGCGAAGGCCGTTTCGATCAGGTCACGCGCGCGGCCAAGCCGGCGCTCGGCCTCCGCCGTCGTGATCTTGCCGTTATCCTGTAAAACAGCGACTTCTTCGACATCGCCGGCAATATTCTCGATGATCGAGATGAAGGCCGTCTGCAGCCGCGCATTGCGGTCCAGCGCAACCCAGAGCGCGCCGCTGGCCAGCACCGAAAGCAGCGCAAACAGGCCGACCAGCCCATAGGCGAAAAAGGCCCGCCGGCGCGCCGCCTCCACCTCGCGGCGCTTGATCTCGTTGAAGCCCACGCCAAGCAGGCCGGAGACGACCTTGAGCAGCCCCTCGCGCCGTCCGTCGCCGTCTCTGCGCAAATCCCCGCCAAGCGGGATGTCGTCTGCCACCTGCGTGATCTCGCCCGCGCCGGTGACCTGATGGCGCAGGGCATCGTGAAACACCTCGCCATCCTCGCCATGCACGATGACCGGAATGATCTGGTCGCCGCGCCCGGTCGCCTTGAAATGCGCGATCTCCCGGCCGACCCAGTGCGAGCCCGCCGAATGTGGTGAACACAGCACGATCAGATGATCGGACCGGTCGAGCGCATCGGTCAGCTTGTCGGGAAGCAAGCCGCCGCCCGAAAGCTCCTCGCGGTCACGGAAGATCGGGCGCAGATGCTTTGGCGCGCCATGCTCGCGGCGCAGCGGTTTGGGGATCGTATAGCGCTCAAGCTGGCGATGCAGCCATTTGCCATCGCGCTTGTCCCTTGAGGAATAGCTGACAAAGGCACGGTAGCGCCGCTCAGCTGGCCCGGCTGTCTCGCCTTGTCCACTCTGGGCCATCTCTCCCGCCATGCATCCTCGCGCCACATCCCACCGGCGAGAGTGCGCGAGCGGCGCGAAACAATCAAGGCCAGGTGTGCCCCGCTCAGGCGGCGTCGCGGTCCTTTTCCTTGCGGGTGCCGAGTTCCTGTTTCACGCGCTCGGCCAGCACTTTCACGGTGAACGGCTTTGGGATGAATGACACCTGGCGGTTCTCGTCAAGCTGCTTGGCGATGTCGCGCTCGGCATAGCCGGACATGAAGATGATCCGCGCATCGCCGAGATAATCGCGTGCTTCCTTCATCAGGGTCGGCCCGTCCATGCCGGGCATGACCACGTCGGAGATGATGAGATCGAAGCTTCCCGGTGCGTCTTCAAGCATGGCGAGCGCCTCTTCGCCATCGCAGGCCTGTTCGACCTCATAGCCACGTGACTTGAGCAGCGATGCCGCGA
>CAYXQV010000460.1:0-1654 GCA_964467505.1 uncultured Hyphomonadaceae bacterium
CTGGAACTGGCGCGCGTGGCCGCGACCCGGCCATCACCACGGGTGGCTTTGATGCACGCGCGACAGCGGCCCGGTTGGCGGCTCAGAAAACTCCAGGCGTGCCGGCCAGCGAGGCCGAGACCTATTCCCTGCGCGGCGCCAGCATCACCCCGCAGGGCGGACAGGCTTATGACGAGACCGGGATTGCATCATGGTACGGGCCGGGATTCCACGGCAACCCGACGGCCAATGGCGAAATCTTCGACCAGGAAGCCATGACAGCCGCACATCCGACGCTGCCGCTTCCCAGCCTTGTCCAGGTCGTCAATCTCGACAATGACCGCGAGGTCGTTCTCAGGGTCAATGATCGCGGACCGTTTGTCGACGGGCGCATGATCGATGTGTCGCGGCGCGCCGCCGAGATGCTAGGCTTCGAGGAGGCCGGAGAGGCGAAGGTGCGGGTGCGTTATCTTGGCCCCGCGCCAGTGGCAGGTGCGCCATACCGCTCGGCCGCACAGGTCAACAGCCCTCAGCCGACCTCGCCGCGCACCGTTCCGGTCGACCTGCAACAGGTGCCCACCCGCCTGAACCGTGCCCCGCAGCCCGGCCAGCCCGGTCATTTCGTCCAGCTCGGATCGTTTTCCGAAATCGCAAACGCCCAGCGCCTGACCGCCTCGCTCGACGCGACATTGCCGGTCGATATCAGGCAGGCGCGCGTGAGAGGCGCTGATTATTTCCGCGTCTGGGTGGGCCCGTTTGTCAGCCGCTCGCGCGCAGAATCGGTGCGTGCGGAACTTTCCACACGCGGGATTGCCGAAGGGATCGTGCTCGACCGGCCAAACCTGTAGCCGGGCGCTTGACGCGCCGCGTGTGACACCTTCATCTCCCGGAATTCACCACCATCTGGAGGGAGATGACAAACGCCATGCCTGCCTTGCGATACCTGATCGGCCTGCTCGTTGCATGCCTTGTGCTCGCCCCTGCCGCATCGGCCCAGCTCATGGACAGCGAGGCGAGCCATGCGGTGATCCTGGATCATGAGACAGGTGAGGTGCTCTGGCACAAGAATGGCGAGGCGCTGATGATTCCCGCCTCCATGACCAAGATGATGACTGCGCATATCGTTTTTGACCGGGTCAAATCGGGCGAGCTGGAATTCGACCAGACATTCACCGTGTCGGAAAATGCCTGGCGCAAGGGGGGCTGGGCGTCGGGCGGCTCGACCATGGGACTTGCTGTTGGTGACCAGCCAACGGTCGCTGAGCTTCTGCGCGGCGTTATCATCCTGTCGGGAAACGACGCCTGCATCGTGCTCGCAGAAGGCATCTCCGGGACCGAGGCGGCCTTTGCCAGCGAAATGACGGCGCTCGCCCGGGAAATGGGACTTGACAGCGCAACCTTCGAGAATGCGACCGGGCTTTATGGTGACAATCACCGCATCTCGGCAATCGACCTTGCCCGGCTGGCCAGCGCGACCATTTCCGGGCATCCGGAATTCTACCCGCTATATGCCCAGCCCTCCTATGAGTGGCGCGGCATCAGCCAGCCCAATCGCAACCCGCTGCTGGGCCGGATGGATGGCGTTGATGGCCTCAAGACCGGGCATCTGAGCGCGTCGGGCTATGGGCTGGTGGCCTCGGGTGTGCGCGACGGGGTGCGCCGCATCATTGTGATC
>CAYXQV010000461.1:0-1645 GCA_964467505.1 uncultured Hyphomonadaceae bacterium
CTGGGGTTCACCACGCCCGCGGCGGCGCTGGCCGACGGGCTCGACGCGCTCTTCCCGGTTTGTGCGGCCTTGTCAGGCGTCATCACCAGCCTCCACGATCTCGCCGACCCGCGCGATCCAGTCGCCCAGCGGTGCCTCGAACTGGCCGGGCCGGCTTTCACGCCATTCCTCGTTCGACGCGATGGCGTTTGCCCGGGCCGCGCCGACCTTGAGATCCTTGATCGTCACGACACCCTTCGCAATCTCGTCCTCGCCGCAGATGACCACTGCCGGGGCGCCGCGTCGATCAGCGTATTTCATCTGCGCGCGCATGCCGGAAGTGCCCATATAAGGCTCGGCGCGAATACCGGCCGCGCGAAGCTGGCTTGCAAGGCGCAGCGCATGCGAGGGATCGTCCTTGTCGAGCGCAAGCACGACAACAGGGCCGTCCAGCCGGCGCGTCTCGCCAAGAATGGCAAACGCGCTCGCCAGCCGGCTGACACCCACCGAAAACCCGGTTGCCGGGACGCTTTCGCCTGTGAAGCGCGCGACGAGGTCATCATAGCGCCCGCCGCCGCCGACCGAGCCGATCCGCACCGGCCGCCCCTTCTCGTCCAGCGTCTCGCGCAGCAGCTCCGCCTCGAAGACGGGACCTGTATAATATTCCAGTCCGCGAACAACGCTCGGGTCGAAGGCAACATGCGATTGCGGCACACCGAAGGCTTCCAGCGCGGTTGCAATGGCCTCCAGTTCAACAAGCCCTTCCCTGCCACCTTCCGCGTTGCCCGCCACCTTTTCCAGGTTGGCAAGAACTTGCGCGCGGCTGCCGGCGCCCGCCTGCGCGAAGGCGATCACCTGACGGCGGGCCGATGCATCAAGTCCTGCACCCTTTGTGAAATCACCGGACTCGTCTTCACGCCCCTCGCCGAGCAGCGCATCGACGCCCTCGATGCCGAGCCGGTCAAGCTTGTCGAGCGCGCGCAGGACCGCAAGGCGCGCACCCTCAGCAGAGATCCCGGCGGCATTCAGCACACCATTCAGGAGCTGGCGCGTGTTGACCCGGATCACGAAATCGCCATCGCCTGCCCCTGCCGCAGCCATCGCTTCGGCGGCCATTGCGATCATCTCTGCGTCGGCATGCGGGCCGGGCGCGCCGACCGTATCCGCATCACATTGCAGGAATTGCCGGAACCGGCCGGGGCCCGGCTTCTCGTTGCGCCAGACCGGGCCATGGGCATAGCGCCTGAAGGGCTTGGCAAGTGTCTGCCAGTTCTCCGCAGCAAACCGGGCGAGCGGCGCTGTCAGGTCATAGCGCAGCGCCATCCATTGCTCATCTTCATCGAGCACCGCGAACACGCCTTCATTGGGACGGTCGCTGTCGGGCAGGAACTTGCCCAGCGCGTCGGCATATTCGAAGGCGCTGGTGTCGAGCGCTTCAAAGCCCCAGCGGCGATAAACCTCGGTGATCGCACTGATCATCGCCTGCTCGGCAGCGATCTGCGGCTCGCGCCTGTCGGGAAACCCCCGCGGGCTGCGTGCGAGATCCTTGCGAGAGGGGGATTTGTCCTTGGCCATCACGCGCCTTTGCCTGGCTGGGTTTCGGTGATGTGCGTTAGAGCATAGCTCCGCCCGTGTGAAGCCTTTCGCCAGGCGAGCGGCACATCAT
>CAYXQV010000462.1:0-1639 GCA_964467505.1 uncultured Hyphomonadaceae bacterium
GGCGCTGACACCTGGGCAATCGCACGCGCTGTCTGGTCGAACTGGCGATCCGGGCGCACCGTCTCAGGCGCCTCGACCCTGACCCAGCAACTGGTCAAGAATCTCGTCCTGTCGCCGGAGCGCACGCTGAAGCGCAAGGCCCAGGAGGCGCGGCTGGCCCGCCGTCTGGAACAGCGCCTGACCAAGGACCAGATCCTTGAGCTTTACCTGAACCGGGCCTATTTCGGCGCCGGTTTCCATGGGCTCGATGCAGCCAGCCGGCACTATTTCGGCACGCCCCCCGAAGAGCTGACCATTGGCCAGAGCGCGCTTCTGGCCTCGCTTCCAAAGGCGCCCTCGCGCCTGGCACTGACCGACAATCTGGAAGCGGCGCGCGACCGCCAGGCCTATGTGCTCAGCGAGATGGTCAGCGCCGAGTATCTCACGGCTTCACAGGCGGCCGCCGCGCGCGAGGAAGAGGTCAACCTCTTCGAACGCGCGCCGAGCGATCCCGATTTCGGCTATGCGCTCGATCTCGCTGCAGAACAGATCCGCACCTATCTGCCCGACGCGCCGCCCGACCTGGTCGTGACCGTCACCATCGAGCCGGAACTGCAGGCGCAGGTGCAGGACATCATCGCCAGGCGGATCCAGGAGGAGGGGCCTGACCTGAACGCTGGCCAGGCCGCCGGCGTGATGATACGTCCGGACGGACGTGTCGCCGTGCTTGTCGGCGGGGTGGATTATGCAAGCTCGCAGTTCAACCGCGCCACACAGGCCCGCCGCCAGCCGGGCTCGGCCTTCAAGGCTGTGGTTTATGCTGCGGCTCTCGCGCGCGGTGCTGACCCTTATGACATCCGTGAGGACGGCCCGCTGAAGATCGGAAAATGGCAGCCGGAAAACTATGCCGGCGGCTTTCTTGGCCCGGTAACCCTTTCGGAAGCCTATGCCCGCTCCCTCAATACGGTGTCGGTTCGGCTGAGCCGGGAGATCGGCGAGGAGGCCGTGATCGCGATGGGCCGCGCCCTCGGTATCGAGGCGGACATGCAGCCGCTCCCGTCGATTGCACTTGGCAGCCAGGAGGTCACGCTCTGGGACATGACGCGCGCGTTCGGTGCGTTCATGAAAGAGGGTGTGCGCCTTGATCCCTGGATCATCGCCAGCATCGAGGATGCGCGCGGCAATCTCATCTATGAACGCCCGCCTGCCGAGCCCTTCCGCGTCTTGGAAGCGGCTGTTGCAAGGGACATGAATGCCATGATGATCCGCGTCGTTGACAGCGGCACCGGCGAGGCTGCCAGCGTGCCCGGCTGGGCAATTGCAGGCAAGACCGGGACCAGCCAGGATTGGCGCGACGCGTGGTTCATCGGCTACTCCTCCACACTGGTCACCGGCATCTGGGTCGGCAATGATGATGACAGCCCGATGGCCAAGGTCACCGGCGGCGACCTGCCGGCCCGGATATTTTCCGAGGCGATGGGCATTGCCCTGAAGGGCCAGCGCGCCGCCGAGCTTGCCGGTGCCGAACGCCACCGCTCCATCAGCAAGGCGGCTGAGCAACGCATCGCGTTTTACCGGGAGCTTTCCGGAGCGTTTGCCAGCGTCTCGGGCCGCGATGTCGCAAGCCTCGATGGCGCGAGCCTACAATAACGGGTCGTTC
>CAYXQV010000463.1:0-1637 GCA_964467505.1 uncultured Hyphomonadaceae bacterium
AGGTCTTCCCACATCAGCGGCAGGGGCTCGCCCGGTTCAATGCCCCAGTATTTTGTCTCGCCCGATCCCTCGGCCGGCTCCACTTCGGCCGGTGCCTCTTCAGCCGGGCTGTCGGCAACAGGCGCGTTCGCCTCTTCGCGGGCAAAGGCCACGGTTTCGGCCCCTTCCGGCATTGGCGGCGGTGTCTGCGCGAGGTAGGCAGGCGGCTCGTCAGGCGCCTCGCTCGTTTGCGGTGCGCCGCACGCGGCAAGCACGCAAATGGCGATCAGAAAGGGCGCAAGGGCGTTTGCCGTCCACCTCATTTTTCCTCCAGCGCCATCGAATTGCGCTCACGGGTGACTTCATCCGCCAGCTGCAGCGCGCCGTTGAATATGATGACATCAATGGACTGCATGTTCTCAAATCGCGCCATCAGCGCGAAGGTGACAGCCTTCAGCCGTTCCGGTGCGCCGCAAGTGAATTCGAAACGCGCTTCCAGGTCGCGATAGGGATTGTGCGCATCGCCAGAGGCATCGTCATGCCCGCCGGTGCCCGTGTCCATAACCGTTCCGCCCTCCAGCGGCAGGCTGTGGCTCGCGCCAGTGGCCTCACATCCTGCCTCGGGTGTGAAGACGAACAGGCTGTCACCGTCTTCCAGAGTGGAAATCGCCTCGGCCAGGACGGCGTGTTCGTCGGGCGTTTGCGGCGCGCGTTCGAAACCGGTGATATTGTACATGGCGCTGTTGAGCGTGACCGAAACAGTCGAGCCCGCGATTACGATTGCGGCCTGAGCCTCGCCGTGGACATGGGCACCCGGCGTATGGGCGCTCGCAGCAAATGACATGCCCAGCGCCGCGATAAGGGCCGTCACGGTGCCCGCAACGTGTTTCTTCATATTCGTATCCTCTTGTCTGCAGCTTCGGTTCGCCCGGAATGCGCCCGGCAAAGCCCAACCATTTCGAGCACGGTACCGGTTTCCAGATAACCCCGGTCCCTCATCAGGCTGACCAGCGCATCGACCTCGCCACGGAAGGGAATTTCGATGGTCAGACCGCACTCACGGCAGATCGAGAACGCGATCGGATCATTCGTCGGCCCGGTAGGCAAGGCGACATATTTCGAGATTGATCCGATCCGCCTGATTAGCCCGAGCGCTTCAAGCCATTCAAGCGCGCGATAGACCGTGGTGGGTTTCTGACTGGCAACCCCCTTGAGCGTTGGAAGAAGTTCATACGCCCCAAGGGGCATGCCCGACTCGAGAAGCGTTTCATAGATGTGCCGCCGGACTGTCGTAAGCGAGCTTCCTGCAGCTTTTGCCCGCTCGCGTGCCTCAGCGAGCAGATCCGACCGATGCACAGGAGCACCTGTCCGTCGATGCGCCAGAGGCCCTGGGCGGGTTGTTTCCGTCATGCGCGGCGGGTTATCCATCCGCTGATACCCCGCTATATGCATTGACGATTACAGTGGTCCTGGCGGCCTTCGCAGTCAGCAGGCACCGAGACCATGGCGTGCGTTCTTTCTTGCCGGGAGCCCGCTTCAGCGTCAGGAAGGGAGCGGCACCATCTGGTGTCGTCACCATGGATCGATGCGCTGCCATCAGAAATCCTCTTGCCAACATCTGTAACAGCTTTTAACAGGATGTTATATCATCACGCAAG
>CAYXQV010000464.1:0-1622 GCA_964467505.1 uncultured Hyphomonadaceae bacterium
GCGCCTGGGAACAGGCCCTGCATGACCGGCAAGGTGCGCGCGAAAATCGGATCGCTCATGCCCCAGACGATCTCGGCGGGCACGTCCAGTGTGTTCACATAGGCTTCGATGGTGCGCATCTGCTCTGCGCTTGGGTGATCTGGCCCGTCCGGCACCATCCGCATCAGGGCAAGCGGGGCCTTTCGGTTGCCGCTTTCGAGCACCGGACGCCCATAAATCGCCCGCACGTCTTCCGGCATGGAGGCGGGATCACCCTGGGTCTCCTGCATCCGGTCGAAGATCGATACGACATGCTCAAGCAGGATTTCGCCGATCACCGGCGTCTTGGCGAGTGCGTGGGCGCGCGACAGGTCCATCTTTTCCCTAGGCGCGGTAAAGCCGGTGTTCAGGGCAACCACGCCCTGGACGAGGCCTGGCGATTGAGACAGCGTGCCCATGCCGACTGGCCCGCCCCAGTCCTGGCCCACATAGATGAGCGCGCCCAGATCGAGCTGCCGGAGAGCCGCATTCATCCAGCGCATATGGTTGTCCAGCGTATGCTCGCCGGCCGGCACCTTGCTGGAGAAGCCGAGCCCCACCATTGTCGGCATGATCAGCCGCACCCGGTCGGTGGGCAGGTGTTCGACAACCCGGCGATAGAGCAACCCATTGGTGGGATTGCCGTGCTGCATGTAGACGGGATAGCCCGAGCCGACCTCAAGGACGTGAATCTTGATGCCGGGTTCCACCTGGATAAAGTAGCTTTTGTAGTCGTCATTGACGAAGGCGGCGGCATAGTCCGGCAGCGGGAATGCTTCAAACGTCTTGTCTCCGACGGTGACGGTCCCTTGCCCTTTCGGGGCAATGAGCTTGCCGCCGCGTGTCACGAGGAATGACGTGATCAGCCCGGCGAGCAGGATCACACCGAGAATAATGAGCAGCCACTTCAGCATTGAAATCTCCATTTGGAATGGTGCACCGTCACGCCTTTGCGAGCCCGGCCTGAACCAGCCGCCAGCGCAGTGTGTCGATCCGGTCCTGCCCGAAGAAGGGTTCGCCCTTGAAGACCATGGTCGGCACGCCCCAATGGCCGGAGGCGTCGAGCGCGTCGTGATTGCGCTCGATTTCTTCCATCTGGTCACCATCTGCAATGGCCGCGTCGAGCGCATCGAGATCCAGACCGATCCCTGCAGCGGCGTCCTTCAGGACCGTGCCCTTGTCCCAGTCCTTGGTGCCGCCGAAAATATGCGCTGACACCACACCGGCAAATTCAAGGCCCTTGCCCCGCCGTGTCGCCTCAACGCCCCGCTTCGTGAGCGTGTAGATATAAGGCTGGTCTTCGGCGACCTTCATCGTCGTAAAATCCTGCACGATGGGATCGGGCGACAACGGATAGATCACTGGGCGGCCCAGCATCTCGCCGCGCCGCATGCTGTCGCGAACAATGTACATGGGCGCGCGCCTGTCATCGGGATCAAACAGCGACTCCGGGAACCTGACCGCAAGCGGCAGGACCGGTCGGAAACTGACATCGACATCGAAGTCTTCGCGCAGCTTCAACAGGTCTGGCACGACAAGCCGCGAATAGGGGCTGCGAAACGACCAGAACACGTCCACAGTTTCCGTCATCAAATCCATCCTTC
>CAYXQV010000465.1:0-1610 GCA_964467505.1 uncultured Hyphomonadaceae bacterium
GATCGCCCAGAAGCCGACCAGCGTGTCGAGCTTGTCGGCCAGCGCCACGGCGATGGAGACCGGTGCGGTGGGCACGGCGTCCGAGGGCCCCTGCGGCTTGTAATGGTCGGCGATGGCGTCGGCGACCTCAGCGACCTGATCGGCGGAAAGGCCGTCTAGCGTGCCCCCTTCGCCCCTTCGGGGCACTTCCCCCGCAAGCGGGGGAAGATCCTTGCCAGGCTCTGCGTCGTCTCTTCCCCCGCCTGCGGGGGAAGTGGGCCGCGCATGCGGCTCGAAGGGGGCCTTCCGGCCCGCCTCCAAAGCATAATAGCGCCCCATCACGCCCTGAAGCTCTGGAAATTCATAGACCATTTCAGAGACCAGATCGGCCTTGCACAGCCGCGCGGCACGTTCGGCAAGCTCCGGGTCGGCACCGACAATCGGGGCCAGCTCGCGCGCCAGCGCGGCCACACGATCCACCTTGTCACCGATGCTGCCAAGCTCCTGCTTGAAGGCGATGCGGCCCAGCTCGCCGGCCATCGCGTCCAGCCCCTTCCGGCGGTCATTTTCCCAGAAGAAGCGCGCATCCTCCAGCCGCGCCGAAAGCACGCGCGAATTGCCCTGCGCGATCGCCACGCCCTTGTCCTTCGCGGCGATATTGGCGACGACGACGAAGTGCGGCGCGAGCTTTCCCGTTTCAGGCTCGCGCACGGCGAAATATTTCTGGTGGGTGCGCATCGACAGCTGGATCACTTCCGGCGGCAGCGCGAGAAAACCTGCATCCATGTCGCCAAGAATGACCACCGGCCATTCCGCCAGCCCGGTCACCTCTTCCAGAAGGCCGGCATCCTCGACAAGTTCCAGGCCCTGATTCGCGCAGGCCTTTCTTGCCGCCCTGGCGATATGATCACGCCGGTCTTCGCGCCTGAGACGCACCTTGCCCTTGCCTTCAAGCTGGCTGCGATAATCGTCCCAGCCGCTGACGGTGAACGGCCCGCGCCCATGCACGCGGTGTCCCTCGACCGTGTTGCCACTGGCAAAACCGGCAATCTCGAACGCAACGACCTTTCCATCCAGCACGCAGGTGATCGCCTGGAGCGGACGCACCCAGCGCAGATCGCCCTCGCCCCAGCGCATCGATTTGGGCCAGTGAAAGCTGGCGATGACGTCCGGCACAAGCTGCGCGATGATCTCCTGGGCGTCCCGGCCGGGCGTCTCGACCACAGCGACATAGAAATCGCCTTTTTTCGAGTCCGAGCGGATTTCCGCCTGATCAATGCTGGCAAGCCCCGCCCCGCGCAGGAAACCGGCAATTGCCTTTTCCGGCGCGCTGGTTTTCGGCCCCTTGCGCTCCTCGCGCACATCCTTGGAACGCGCGCTCAGCCCCTGCAGGCACACGCCCAGCCGGCGCGGACCCGACCAGGCAAAACTCTCATCGAAGGACAGCCCCGCTGCGGTCACGCCATCACGGATCGCCCCGAGCAGGTCAGCCTCGGCTTTTGCCTGCATCCGGGCGGGGATTTCCTCGGAAAAGAGCTCAAGGAGCAGTTCGGGCATGAAGACAGCTTTCGCGCGTGCGGAATAACCGGGACGGGATTAAGCCGCTCTCGCCGCAGGTCAAGGGATCAGGC
>CAYXQV010000466.1:0-1607 GCA_964467505.1 uncultured Hyphomonadaceae bacterium
ACAGCGGCGCATCGTAGAGCTTGCCGCGCCAGCGCAGGTACAGGCCACAAAGCCGATCAGCATCATCAGCATGCCAAGGCCGACCATGATGCGAAAACTCCAGAAGACAATGGGCACCGGCGGCTGCAATTCATCGGGCACCGTGTCGAGCCCTTTCATCGGTGCATTGAGATCATGCTTGATGATCAGTGATGAGAGTTTCGGAATGCCGATGGCGTAGTCCAGGCGCTGCTCTGCTTCGTTCGGAATGCCGAACAGGTAGAGCGGCGCGCCATCAGGATGGCTTTCATAATGGCCCTCCATGGCCATGACCTTCACCGGCTGGTGTTCATAGGTGTTCACCCCATGGAAGTCGCCGGCCACTATTTGCAGGGGCGCAACAATCGCTGCCATCCACATCGCCATGGAGAACATCTTGCGGGCCTCTGGATTGGCCCGGTCTCGCAGCAAGTGATAGGCACCAACCGCGCCGACAACGAAGGCTGTCGTCAAATATGCAGCCAGCACCATATGAACGAGGCGATACGGGAAAGACGGGTTGAAGATGATGGCGAGCCAGTTTTCGGGCACGAACTGCCCAATCTCATTGATCGAGAAGCCGGCTGGTGTCTGCATCCAGCTGTTGACCGAAAGGATCCAGGTCGCGGAAAGGAGTGTTCCGAATGCGACCATGACCGTAGACAGGAAGTGCAACTTCTTGGATACGCGCCCCATGCCAAACAGCATCACACCGAGGAACCCCGCTTCGAGGAAAAAAGCGGTGAGCACTTCGTAAGCCATGAGCGGTCCCACAACGGGCCCGGCCTTGTCTGAAAACACGCTCCAGTTTGTCCCGAACTGATAGGACATGACGATGCCGGACACGACGCCCATGCCGAAGGCGACAGCGAAGATCTTGCGCCAGTATTTGAAAAGGGTCAGGTAGACCGGGTTGTTGGTCTTCAGCCACATCCCTTCCAGCACCATCAGATAAGATGCCAGCCCAATCGAAAAGGCCGGGAAGATGATGTGGAAGCTGACCGTGAACGCAAATTGTATGCGCGCGAGCAGGACAGCGTCGAAGGCTTCAAACATGGCGAGACGTTCCCTGAATTTGACCTGAGCCAAGCAAAGTGGCACTTGAAATATCAAATAACGCGATAAGCGTTACTTTCGAACACACTTTTTGTCGCATGTGCATCCGCGCCGCAGGGAGACCGCCATTCGCCTGACAGCCTATACCAATTACGCGCTCAGAACCTTGATGTTCTGCGCACTTCACCCCGGTGAGACCGTGCGCATGGAAGATGTCGCCGACGCCTATGGCATATCGCGCGCCCATCTGATGAAGGCGGCGCGCCAGCTCGGGCAGCTTGGCTATCTGGAAAACCTGCGGGGGCGCACCGGCGGCGTCAGGCTCGGCATGGCACCCCAGGACATCATCATTGGCGAAGTCGTCCGTCACACCGAAGGCGATCTTGAACTGGTCGAGTGTTTCAATCGCGACCAAAATACGTGCCCCCTGATTGGCTTGTGTAAGCTGAGCCTGCTGTTTCGCGCCGGATTGAACGCGTTCCTCGCCGAACTGGACAAGGTTTCGCTGGCTGACATTGTCGCAAACGGTCCCG
>CAYXQV010000467.1:0-1603 GCA_964467505.1 uncultured Hyphomonadaceae bacterium
CAGTGCCGTATGCAACCTGTCCGCCTGGTACTGGCTGTCATCGCGCCGGTAGCTGATGAAGATCTTTGCCATGCGCGCGTCGTCCCTTCGCGTCCCTCAGTGCATTTATAAAGCGCCGGTGCCGCCTGTCATCCCCACATGCGTCGCCCGCCTCGCAGCGGGCCTGATCGCTCTGGCCGTCGGTTTGCGTCCCTGCGGCGTGTCTGCGGGCTGTGGACCGGTGCGAGGAGATCGTGCCGGCAATCACGCCCACGCCAATCAGGCAGCCCAGCAAGATTTCACGGTTCGACGTGATGATAAAACCTTTGAGCCTGCAATTCGCCATCCCTCCAGAACACCGCGGCAGCCTCCTTCTCGATTCGCTCCAGGATGAGCCAGTCGCCATCAGCCGGGGGAAGCGGATAGCCGGTCAGGTGGCGCGGCAGGTCAGTGTCAGGGGTCATCCATTGCCAGGCCTCGACCTGACCGGCATAGCCATCGCGCAGATCGTCAATCGGACCCTCACCAAATCCCGCCAGGTCCAGCCATGTGCCCGCGCGGCAGATCGCGAGCCCCCGGCGGTCATCCTGCACGCGGCGGACCTGCGCGACCTGATCAAGTGCGCCATCGCCATCAATATCACCGCCGAGCATTCGCGGCAGGTGGCGTGCTGATAGTTCGTAGCGTTGAAGGTCGAGCCCGCAGCGCGCAAAAATTTCCCTGTCCTCGCCAGTATAGTCGAGGCTGGCCTGATCGAGCAGGGCTTGCGTCTCGTCATCGGCGCGCGGCCAGGACAGGCAGGCATCGAATTTGAGGTAATTCATGCGTGCCGGTGTGCCCGGAACCGGGTTTGCCAGGCCATATTCGACGATCTTCAGCCAACCAATTCCATCACCCGGCCCCGACATCTGCTGGCCGTCGGAGGTGCGCAGCCCGGCGGTGCCTGCAAGGCCGGGAGAGATCACGAAAGCGCGCATTTCCTGCGGGGCATTGACCTCGCCGGCGTTCGGAGCGGTGTTGTCCGTGTTGCGGAAATGCCAGCCGAGAATGTCGCGCGAATTGGGAACACTGCGCAGCGGCGGGGTCAGGGCGGTCAGGTCTGTGGCCTCGCCCACGGGCTCGCGGTCATAAAGCCGGACCGACCAACCCAGCTCGACCCGCATCAGTGCAAACACCCATCCGTTTGGCAGGGTCTGATAAAAGTTGCGTTCGCCGGTGACTTCAGGAAATCCATTGACCGGCGCCCCCTGCATCGGCTGGCCGGTGATCTGGACGGCATGGGTTTGTGCTGTCGGCTCGCAGGTCTGTCCAAGCGCGGGCGCGGCGGCAAGCAAACCGGTGAGCATGCAGGCGATGAGGCGTTTCACTGGTCATTCTCCAGGCGGGCGCTGTCTTCATACCAGACTTCAATGATACGCGCAGACTGTGCGATCCATCCCGCCGCCTGATCGCCGCCTTCGGTTTCGAGTTGCTCGCTGAATTCAAGCGCTGTCGCAGAGGTGTCCGCAATATATTCAGGCCATGACTTGCCACCTTCGGCAGGTCGCCCGGACGCCTCCAGCTCGGCAAGTTTCGCGTCGATGGCGGCAATGACAGGACGCCGGTCGAGACGCAGCGAAGTGGC
>CAYXQV010000468.1:0-1598 GCA_964467505.1 uncultured Hyphomonadaceae bacterium
TCAACCGCGTCTGCAAGCCCGACGAGCTGTTGCCTGCCGCGATCAAGCTCGGCCATGACATGGCGAGCTGCGATCCCACGCTGCTGCGCGAATACAAGCGCATGATCGATGACGGTTACGCGATGAGCTTCGCCGAGGGCCTCAAGGAAGAGATCCGCCGCTCGGCTGCCCACGCCGCCAGCGTCACGGGTGAAGCCGTCGAAGCCGCCCGCAAGGCGGTAACAGAGCGTGGCAGGGGGCAGAACTGATGAACCTCAACGATGTCGTCATTTGCTCGCCCCTTCGCACGCCTGTCGGGCGGTTTGGCGGGGTGTTTCGCGATGTGCATGCCCATGAGCTGGGCGCGGCGGTTGTGTCTGCACTGATTGCGCGCACCGGCATTCCGGGCGAGGCGGTCGATGATGTGATCTTCGCGCAATGCTATCCGAGCATGGACGCGCCGGCGCTTGGCCGCGTGATCGGTCTTGATGCCGGCCTGCCGGTCAGCGCGCCGGGCTATCAGATCGACCGGCGCTGCGGCTCTGGCCTGCAGGCGGTGATCAATGGCGTGATGCAGGTCGCCAGCGGGGCAGGGGACCTCATCATCGCCGGCGGTGCGGAGAGCATGTCTAACGCGCCGATCTATTCCACGAAATATCGCTGGGGAATGACCACCCCGGCCATGGTGCTCGATGACGGCCTGACCCAGGGGCGCACCACGGCGGGCGGCAGAAATTTCCCCGTGCCCGGCGGCATGCTGGAAACCGCCGAGAACCTCCGCCGCGACTACAATATCTCGCGCGAACGCCAGGATGAATTCGCTGCCGCCTCGCAGCAAAAGGCCGTCGCTGCGCAGGAGGCCGGTCGCTTCGACGCGGAAATCGCGCCGTTCACGGTCAGGCACCGCAAGGGCGACACCGTGATCGACAAGGATGAGCATCCCCGCCCCGGCACAACCGCGCAGAGCCTGTCCGGCCTGAAACCGATCCGCCTGAAAGATGACCCCGACGCCACCGTCACCGCCGGCAATGCCTCGGGCCAGAATGACGGCGCAGCGGCCTGCATCATCGCCTCGCGCGCGGCCGCTGAAAAGTACGGCCTGACCCCGCTGGCGAGCCTGAAAAGCTGGGCGGTGGCCGGCGTTCCGCCAAAGACGATGGGCATCGGCCCGGTCCCCGCGACGGCGAAAGCGCTGGAACGCGCCGGTCTGGCTTGGAGCGATATCGACCTGATCGAGCTGAACGAGGCCTTCGCAAGCCAGGTGCTCGCCTGCACCGATGAAATGGGCTTTGGCGAGGCGGAATTTGCACGCATGAATGTCAATGGCTCTGGCATTTCGCTCGGCCATCCGGTCGGCTGCACCGGCGTGCGTATTCTTGCGACACTGGCCCATGAAATGGCGCGCCGCGAAGCCCGCTATGGTCTGGAAACCATGTGCATCGGCGGCGGACAGGGCCTGGCAGCGGTGTTCGAACGGGTTTGAGGCTTTCGAAGGCGCCGGATGCGCGCTATTGCTGGGCGAAACCTCGCGGACGTGGCGAAATTGGTAAACGCAGCGGACTTAAAATCCGCCGGCCCGAATGGGCCTTGCCGGTTCAAGCCCGGCCGTCCGCACCATT
>CAYXQV010000469.1:0-1596 GCA_964467505.1 uncultured Hyphomonadaceae bacterium
CTGAAAACCTGCGATATTGCACAGCTCGACAAGAGTTTCTGGGACATGATGAGCTTTCTTGGCTATCAGGAAAGCGCCCCAAAGGCGCTGGCAGAGGACCCGGGATGCGCCTGAAAGGCCTGCTGAAACGGCTCGACCTGCGAGGCTGGCTCGATCGCCTTGCCGCAGACGATCGCATCGGCGAGACCCGCCATTTCGCGATTGCATTCGCAGCCATCCTGCTTGTCGGCGCCGTGCTGCGCTTCTGGAACCTGGCAGGCGCCCCGATCTGGATGGATGAGGCGGTCAGCCTCGGCTTTGCCCGCCTGCCTGCCTCGACAATCCTGTTCGGCCAGATCGACAACCACCCTCCACTGAGTTTCCTGATCCAGCATGTCTGGCAGTCGGTCGCGCCTGACCCTGCCCTTGCCCGCGTGCCGGCGGCGGTGTCGGGCGTTCTCGGCGTCGGCGCGATCATGCTGGCTGCGCGCGACCAGATCTCGCCGCGCGGCGCGCTTATCGCCGGTCTTCTGCTGGCCGTGTCGACGGCGCATATCCATTACAGCCAGGATGCGCGCATGTATCCGCACCTGGTACTGGGCCTGATCCTTGCCAGCTGGGGCGCGCTCGGGCTGGTGCGGGCGAACCTGCATTCCGCGCGGGTCTATGCGGGCCTTTACATACTCGGCGCAGCGATCGCGATCTATTCTCATCTGGTCGGGCTGGTCGTGATGGCACTGATCGGCTTTTCCGCGCTCGCGGCCGGACTGATGCAGGCCGATGGCACCCGGATTGCGCGCAACTGGCTGGCCTGGAACCTGGCAGTCTTCGTCATCACCCTGCCCTGGCTGGTCCAGATCCCTTCGGCGAGCGGGACGTTTCCGGGCCTGAGCGACACGACCAGCCTGCTCGATATCCAATGGTTCTATCGCAACGCCACCGGATTTCCCGGTCTTGGCGGCCCATCCTTCCTGTTCGAGCTGGTCCTGTACGCCGCGGCCGGCCTTGCCATACCACTGGCGTGGCTGCGCGGGCGCCGCGCACTTGCAATCAGCCTGCTGGCGCTTCTCATCGTCTTTCCGCTGGTCATCCTTGGCCTGCACCTGCGCCAGCCGATAATTTCCAACCGTGTGCTCCTGCCGGGGCTGATCGGCGTGGTGCTCGGCGCAGCCTACACGCTTGCCAGCCTGCGCCCGAAACTTGCCGGCGCTGGCGTGGCCGGGCTGCTGGCGCTTGCGGGCCTGCGCTCGGCAAGCGTGGAACTGGCCCACAGGGTCAAGCTGGAAAACTATCCCGCTGCGTTCGAAATTGCCGATGCGCGCGGATACCGGGATGCGCCAGTGCTGACCTGCATCCACTTCTCCACTGCCGCGGTCTGGGAAGCACGGCGCGACGCGCAGATCCTTTATTATCGCCGCGGCGACATTCTCGCCTATCACGGGCCCGCCTACTGGCAGGCAGCGGGAAATTCCATGACCTGGCTGCGCGATGCCGACGCCGCGCAGATTGACGCTGCGCTTGGCGGCGGCTGGCTGGTGGAAGGTGGGCTCGCCGGGGCGCTGGAAGGCCAGCCTGAGCTGGTATTCATGCGCGCATTCTGCCCGGGCGAGCGGGAAG
>CAYXQV010000470.1:0-1593 GCA_964467505.1 uncultured Hyphomonadaceae bacterium
GACATTGGAGCGCGAACTGGTCAGCGAATTGAGCTGGTGCAGCGGCCGGATCAGCCGGGCGAGCCTGCGTTTCAGCGGCGGTGTGTCGGAAATCTGCCCGCCACGTTCCCAGACCGTATTGGCGCGCACGAGGCTGACAAGACCGAGAATATCCTCATTCTCGACGCTCAGGCTGCCATCCATATAGCATTCGGCTAGGCCGAGCTTGGGATGGCTGAGAATGCGGCGCTCGACATTGGCCGCATGAATGTGCGCGACGATATCCGGCCAGCCTTCGACCCGCTCGCCAAGCCGCAACACCTCGCCATTGGCACGGGTGAGCTCCAGCGTGCCTCTGGTTATGCGTCCCGCCAGCAGGCGTTCGATCAGTGCCATGGAATTTCTGTCCTCCGCGACCCGCTGGCGGCGCGATCAGTGCGGACGGCGCGCCAGACCAGATCATGATCTGTCTGTGTCCGGACCAATAATCACCCAACGAAGAGCGTGATCGCAAATCACAAAAAAGACAGCCGTTCGGGCAGGTCAGGCCCCGCCTTTCATGTAGCGCGGAAGCCATCCCTCGTGGGCTTCGCGCAAGGCGGAGAGGGTGAGACTGGAATTCATCATGAAGTGGATCGCCCCGTCACGCGTCACATCGCCGGCATGTACGGCAATGCAACCTGCTTCGCTCGCCTGCGAGAGCCGGTCATTTGCCTGTTCGCGCGGGACGGCGAGAAGATAACGCGACCCGCTTTCGCAGAAAGCCGTTGCGTCCGACCAGCCGCCATTGAGCGAGACGCCGAGCCCGCTGGCCAGTCCAATCTCCGCCGCTGCGCAGGCAATCCCGCCATCGCTGACATCGTGGACGGCGTTGACCAGACCCTGCTCGATCAGCCCGCGCACAAAGTCTGCATTCCGCTTCTCCACCTCAAGGTCGACCGGCGGCGGGGGCCCAACCGCCTCGCCCGTCAGCCCAAGCCATTCGCGGGCGTAGAGGCTGGCGCCGAGATGGCCTTTCGTCTCGCCGATCAGGATCAGCGCATCGCCGGGCTGGGCGCCTTTCAGCGTCGCGATCTTTGACACATCCTCGATCAGCCCCACCGCGCCGACAACTGGTGTGGGCGGGATCGCCTTGCCGTCGGTCTCATTGTAGAGGCTGACATTGCCGGAGACGACGGGGAAGTCGAGCGCGCGGCAGGCCTCGGCCATGCCCTCGATCGCGCGCACGATCTGGCCCATGGTTTCGGGTTTTTCCGGGCTGCCGAAATTGAGATTGTCGGTGACGGCAAGGGGTGCCGCGCCGACCGATGACAGGTTGCGATAGGCCTCTGCCACCACCGCCTTGCCGCCCTCATAGGGGTCTGCGGCGACATAGTGCGGGTTGCAGTCCGAGCAGATCGCCAGCGCCTTGTTCGTGCCGTGGATGCGGACAATGGCGGCGTTCCCGCCCGATTGCGAGCTGTCCAACGTATCGCTCATGACATGGCGGTCATACTGTTCCCATATCCAGCGTTTCGACGCCATGTCCGGGCAGGACATGAGCTTGAGCAGAACCTCGCCGTAATCTTCCGGTTCAGGATATTTCGAGATGTCGAGCGGGGCGCGCTTTTTCGG
>CAYXQV010000471.1:0-1591 GCA_964467505.1 uncultured Hyphomonadaceae bacterium
TCGTCACCACCACGACAGCATCGGTCCAGTTATAGATGCGGCGGAAGAACCTGCCTTTCGGCCGGGCAATGTGGAAACGCGCGGCAAGGTCGAGCGCAATCACCGTCCCGATGACATAATCCAGCCAGATATGGGCAACCTCGCGGGTGTCGAACGGTGCCCACAGAAAATAGGCAATCGTCGCCGCATCGAAGGCGAGCAAGCCGAGGCGAAACGCCCATGGCCCGCTGCCGGTGCCCTCATACAACCAGAACAGCTGGCGGTTCAGGCCCGTTCGCTCGCTCAACCCAGCGGCCCCAGTGTTTCAACAAAGCGCACCGGCTCGCCGCCGCCCCTGCGGATGATCTCGCCATCTCGCATCACGGCGTGTCCGCGAATGATCGTGCCGACCGGCCAGCCCGTGGCTTCGAAACCGTCATAGGGCGTCCAGCCGGACTTGCTCTGCGACCATTCATTCGTGATCGTCTCGCGGCGTTTCAGATCGACAAGGGTGAAATCGGCATCATAACCTTCGGCAATCCGGCCCTTGCTGGCGATGCCGAAGACGCGCTGCGGGCCATATGATGTCAGCTCCACAAGGCGCTGCAGGGAGAGTTTTCCGTTCGCGACATGGGTCAGCATGACAGGCATCATGGTCTGCACCCCCGGCGTGCCCGACGGCGAGGCAGGATAGGGGCGCGACTTTTCCTCGATGGTGTGCGGGGCGTGGTCTGATCCGATCACGTCGACAATCCCGGCATTCAGCGCGCGCCACAGCGCCTCGCGATGGCGTTGCTCGCGGATGGGCGGGTTCTGCTGGGCATAGGCACCGAGCCGCTCATAGGCTTGCGGTGCGGCGAGTGTCAGGTGGTTGGGCAGCACCTCGACAGAGGCAACATCCTTTGCGTCGCGCAACATCTCCATCTCTTCAGCCGTGGAGATATGCAGCACATGGATGCGCTTGCCGACCTTGCGTGCGAGTTTCAGCAGCCGTCGCGTGGATGACACCGCCGCCTCGACATCGCGCACGACCGGATGACTGGTCCAGTCGCCCTGCACGGCCAGGTCGCGGCGTTCCTCCAGGCGAAATTCATCCTCGCTGTGGAAAGCGGCGCGCCGCCTTATCGCGCGCAGCACCCGCTCCACACCGGCATCATCCTTGACCAGCAGGTCGCCGGTGCTTGCGCCCATGAACACCTTCACGCCGCAACAGCCCGGCATCTGCTCCATTTCGGTGAGAAGCTCGGCATTCTCATTGGTCGCGCCAGCAAAGAAAGCATGATCGACATCCATCCGTCCCTTCGCGCGAGCGAGTTTGTCGAGCAGGAGGTCCGGTGTGATCGTGGACGGGTTCGTGTTCGGCATTTCGAACACGGTGCAAACCCCGCCAAGCGCCGCCTGGCGCGCGCCGGTCTCAAGGTCTTCCTTCCATTCCAGCCCCGGCTCGCGGAAATGCACCTGGCTGTCGATCACGCCGGGCAGGACATGCAGCCCGGTGCAATCGATCACCTCGCCGCCGCTGGCCGATGACAGGTCACCGATAAAGACGATCGTCTCGCCGCGCACGCCAATATCAGCGCGTTCCTGCCCGCCCGGTGTCACCACGGTGCCG
>CAYXQV010000472.1:0-1577 GCA_964467505.1 uncultured Hyphomonadaceae bacterium
AACAACCCCTGTGTTCATCCGCCTTCCCGGCCTACAAAGACCCAAAAATAATCGATAACGACCCTCAGTTGCGAAAGCTGGGCTGATGCCGTAGCCAAGGAACTCGGCATCGACGAGGTGCATGCCGAAGTCTCCCCGCAAGATAAGCAGCGTATCGTCGAGGAGTTGAAGGCCAAGGGCCGCCGCGTCGCCATGGCGGGCGACGGCATCAACGACGCCCCGGCACTCGCCGCCGCTGATGTCGGTATCGCCATGGGCACAGGAACCGATGTCGCCATCGAAAGCGCGAGCCTGACTCTGGTCAAAGGGGATCTCCGCGGCAACGTCGGCAGCCTGCGCCTGAGCCGCGCCGTCAAGCGCAACATCCGGCAAAACCTGTTCTTCGCCTTCATTTACAATGCGACTGGCGTTCCCATCGAGGCCGGCATTCTCTACCCATTCTTCGGTATCCTGCTCAGCCCGATGATCGCGGGTGCAGCCATGGCACTCAGCTCCGTCTCCGTGGTTTCCAACGCGCTGCGGCTGAAACGAATCTCTATTCAAAAACGCCGAAGGAGGGTGCCGCCTCGCTGATTTCGGCGGCACCTCTTCGGAAGTCGGACTACTCAGAAGTATCCCTCTTTGCGTTCTCTTTGCTTGCGGCATCGGACGATTCGCTCTTCGCACAGCAACTCATGCCGCTCATCATCGTGCCTTTTTGCATCTTACCGTCTATCATCATGCCCTTCATCATGTTGTTATCCTTCTTGGAGGCGGGCATGCCGCAGTGTGGCATTTTCTGGCCCATGTAAGGATTCCAGACAGTCTCCCCACTTTGCAGCCATCGTCCGTCTTCGACCATCTGGCAAGTCATGACGGTGTAACCATCATTGCCTTTGGCGAGCGCGATTACTTGATTGCTTAGGGGTTTGAAGGCCTTGCGGGCCTCTTCGAGGGAGGATGCGTTGGCGACTTTTTGAGCGGCTTCGGATACGTCTGTCTTTCCGGCTTGTCGAGCTACATCGGTGAGCTCCAGAGCTGCGGATTGGGCAGCTTTGAGGTCGTCGTTGACCAACGCTTTGGAGACGATTTCATAGGGCTGCATGACTCGCGTCTGCGGATTGGCGGCTGCTGCCTGGCGTGACTTTGGCGAACCATCGGCACGATGGTCGGGCTTGGCAATAGCGCTGGACAGCGCGGCGAAGCCGAGGAAAAGCCCGAAGGCGAGGAGGAGGATCTGTGTTATTGTTCTGTTTTTCATCGTTTATTTATTGGTTTGGTATCTACTGTTCGACCTTCACCGTGAGGGTCGATTCGAAGGGTTCGTCGCCGAGGCGGCCGGAGATGCGGGTGATCCACTCGCCTTCCATGTCCGGCTTGAGGGTGCCGGCGAGGATTCCCTCGGAGGAGGGCGGCTGCCACTGCGCCTGGTTCTGCATGTCCATGGCGAGGGTCAGTTCGGCGTTTTCGATGGCCGCGTTGCGTGAAATGGCGTCGGGCACATCTCCGGAAATTCGCACACAGCCTCTTTCGACCTGAGCGCCCTGCGCCTTCGGGCGTATGCGCGCATCGCGCGCGAACGCATCGGCGAGCACGCC
>CAYXQV010000473.1:0-1574 GCA_964467505.1 uncultured Hyphomonadaceae bacterium
GATCATGGCGTGTCCTCAATTGCGGGCATCGGTTCGGGGGCCGGCTCAACCCGCAGGCTGGCGTAATATTCGGCGAGGAAATTCTCATCCACGCCGGCCATGATCGGATCACCGAATTCGATGATTCTTGATCCCTGCCAGCCCGCTGTCTGGCCTGCCCACCATTGTTTGCCGAAGCGGCTGCCAAAATAAAACGGGAGCGAATTGGCCAGGTGTTCGCGGGCGCGCGCCTCGGTTCCGATGCCATACTTTGCCATCAGGAAGCGCTGTTCAGCCTGTAGCATCATCGCGACATACAACCCGTCCATGGCACGGATTTCATCAGTGGTGAGCGTTTCGGGGGCCTCGACAGACTTGATCCAGATCACCGAAACGTCAGGCCGGGCAATCGCCATTTCAACCTCGCCAAGCTCGCGATTGGCCTGTAATTCCATCGCGGTCCGGCTGATTGTCGCATTCTGGCGCACCTCGACAATCAGCACGATCAGGCCGAGCAACACGCCGAAATTGGCACCGAGCGACAGCCAGCGATTGGCCCGCTCCCATGTCCAGCGCGGCGGCCCGGAGGGCTTGGCCTGCGCGGCTGCACCGGCGTCTGTCACATCATCCTGCGTCATTTGTCCCCCTCGCCCTATTCGATCTCGTGCAGTCGTTCCCAAATGTCGATCGGCGGGGCATCCTTGACCATGCCGTCAACCATGTCGGCGAAGCCCTTATTGAAATAACCCCGACACAGCTCCCAGAGCGCGCGCCCCCTCGGCGTGCCCAGCACGAAATAGATCACACCGCTATAGGACTCCCAAGACTCCTTGGTCATCGCGCCAGCCTTGTATTGCAGCCACTCATATTCGCGCGCGCGCATCTGGCCGATCATCCAGAAGAGCAGTTTCGTCTTCTCCTCGTAAGTGGGCGTTTCGACCTGCGAGAAGATGCGGCCAAGTTCCGGGAAATCGACGAATTTGTAGACGCCTGTCTGGTCATAGGTGAGCTGCGCCTGCCGGGCTTCCGAGCGCATCTGCTGCGCACCCTGATGCACCTGCATCGCGAGATAGATGAGCGTCCCGGCAACGACGATGACGCCTGCGATCTGGGCAATCAACGCCAGTTGTTCGAGGGTCATTGCTGCATCTCCAGTAGTGGCGCGGTCGGCCCTGCAGCGACCAGCTGATCGACAAGCGCCTGGAAGCCGGGCGGGAAATGATGCCGCCGCGCTTTCCAAAAGCCCTGATAGTATTTCGAGACGAGGTGATCGCGAAAATGGTTCTTGGAATGCAACCAGAAATCCTCCTCGAAGACGCGCTTTTCGGCCTGGTAGTGCATGACCTGGTATCCGCGCGTGACCATTGTGTAGAACACATTGAGCCGCGTCCTGTCCGCCGCGTCGAAGGTTTCCGGCGGGTGTTCCAGACCGCGCAGGAAGAGCTCCACCATGCCGGCCTCGCTGAGGATCTTCATATGGTCCCGGAAGATGTCGTAATAGCCGCTGGCAGACTCGATCCTCTGCTGGTTTGTCGCATGACGCAGCTGGACCCCGACAAAAATCAGGGTGGCGATCACCGCAACGGAGGAAACGA
>CAYXQV010000474.1:0-1572 GCA_964467505.1 uncultured Hyphomonadaceae bacterium
TGAAATGCAGCTGATCGATGCCGCGCTGGCGCGTGAGAAGGGCCATCAGGGCCGCTCTGCGCAGGCGCTGAGCCTGACTTATCACCAGTTCAGGGCGCTGCTGAAAAAGCACGGCTATGGCAGAAAGGGGGCTTCGCCGGGGCGATAGACCCGGCAGACAAACCAGTCGCCGCCCCCGATATCGAGATTGTTGGGGATCGGCTCGCACGTTTGAGGATCGGCGCGCAACCCTTCCTGATCCTGAAGCTTTCCCAGTATCGTGACACGGTCGTAGGGAGGCACATCGTCATTTGCAAACAACACCGAATAGACCGGCCGGCCGGGTGCGTCCGCGATCGCCTTGCGGATCAGGGGGCGATAATTGGCCAGCGCGGGGCGGAAATATTCCTGTGGCACGACGCCCGCAAAGGTGGCCGTTTCGGGAAACAGCGGCGCCAGGAAGGCACTCGGATAACCGCCGGTGAACAATATGAACGCATCTTCGAACCGTGACCTGTCGCCAAGCTCGGCGGAAATATACGGCGCATCAAGGCTCTTCCATGTCGCGCGCCGCGTGCTCGACAGGTTTGTCGTCAGCAGGAGGGCAACGCCAATGGCGGCTCCGAAACGGCGGATCCGCGGTGTAAATCCGGCCCTTCCTGTCACTGCCCAGAGAAGAACTGCCACCATGAGCGGTCCCAGCATCCAGGCCGCCAGCAGATAACGCATCACCGAAAAGCTGATCATCCAGAAAGCCATCGCGGCAAGAAGCGAAACGCACAGTGCGCAGACCGGACGCCACCATACCGGACCATCCCCGGCGCGCAGGCGCATCGCCCCCAAGGCCAGCAGCGCAATCGCACCGAGATATGCAAAAAGGAAACGCACATCCAGCAGGTCCTCGCTGCCGATGATCTTGCTGTTCCAGGTGAAGACGAACGGATAGAGCGGCAGGGTGAAAGGCCCCGGCTTGCGGCGCGAATAGGCGTCATAATCGGTCGGGCCGAGCGGGCTCTGAAAGACCTCATTGGCCAATGGAAACACCGGATTGCCGAACCGCTCCCACAGCAGCCAGGCATAGGGTCCTGCAAAGACAAGCACCGCGACCAGGCCGGCGCCTGCGCAGATCGCCGCCGCGCGCAACCGACCGGGCCAGTCGCGTGCCAACAGCAGCACGAACAGTCCAAACGCCATGGCATAGGGCAGGTTCGTGAACTTGATCCCCAGAACTGCGCCGAGAAGAAGGCTGGCAAGCAAGAGGCGCGGCCAGGCGGCCAGGCGCCCTGTCGGCGTGAGGACGAGCGCGAGCGCGGCGATGAAGGCGGCGGCGCCCCAGGCATCATTGCGAATCGACGCGAAGATGGAGACCTGGCCTTCGGCGGCAAATCCCAGGAATGCGATGACGAGACAGACAGTGCGCGAAGCATGGCCGGTCATGATCGTCGAAAGCGTGCGTGCCAGGTAGTATATCGCCGGCAGGACCATGGCCGCAGGGATAGCAAGCACAGCGTTGACGGCTGGCCCGGGGAGCCGCTCGATCAGCCACCAGACCAGCATGTTGAATGCCGGATTGATGAAGCTGTGCATGTTGGC
>CAYXQV010000475.1:0-1566 GCA_964467505.1 uncultured Hyphomonadaceae bacterium
TCGAGCGCTCCTCGATCTCGGCGGGCGGGTTTGGCGGCACTGGCGGCTCGGGCATACTCGGGCCGGAGGACTATGCGAAAATCCATGTCGGCACCGATGCCGACGGGCGCGTGGCCGATGGCGACCTGCGCGGGCGGATCACCGACCACAAGATGTATGCGAAGGCCTTCTCGCTGACCGTGCAGCGCTCGACCGAGCAGGCCAAGGCCGGTCAGGAGGTTGGCCACACCGCCTCGATCCTGAAATATGGCGCGGCCAAGATGAACCAGGACCGGCATGAATTACTGGTCGAGGCGCTCGGCACCGAGGGGCTCGGCTGGGACGGCGAAGGCTTTGACGAGGGCGCGATGAAAGCGACACGCGGCTGGCTGCGCTCAAAAGGCAACTCGATCGAAGGCGGCACCAGCGAGATCAATCTCAATGTCATCTCAAAGCGTGTGCTCGGCCTGAAGGAGCATCAGTAATGACCTTCGTTCTCACTGAAGACCAGCAGATGCTGCGCGACACCGCGATGAGCTTTGCATCCGAAACACTGCCTGTCAGCCACCTGCGTGCGCTTCGCGACAGCGGCGCGAATGGTGTTGACCCGGCGGCGCACGAGAAACTCGCCGAGCTCGGCTTTTTCGGTGTGCTCATCCCGGAAGAACATGGCGGATCGGATTTCGGCCTTGTCGGCATGGGTCAGATCCTTGAGGCGCAGGGACGCACCATCGCCGCCACACCGCTGCTGCAGACCGGGGTCATCGGCGCCTCGGCCCTGACGCTTGGCGGGTCGCAGGCGCAAAAGGCCGAATGGCTGCCCAAAATTGCTGCAGGCGAAGTGCTCACCGCGCTTGCGCTGGATGAGGGCGCCCATCATAACCCCGCAGGTGTCGCCACACAGGCCGAGCGCGACGGCCAGGGCTACACGCTGACCGGCGCGAAACGCTATGTGCCCGACGGCCACCAGGCTGACCTGTTCATCATCGCCGCGCGCACCCATGGCGAGCCGGGCGACCTCCACGGGATCAGCCTGTTCCTTGTGCCGAAAACGGCCGCGGGCCTGTCCGTCCAGCCGCTCAACACGGTCGACAGCCATGGCGCGGCGCATCTCAGCCTTGACGAGGTACATGTCGATGACGCCCAGCTGCTCGGCGATGCCGACAAGGGGCTGGACCTGCTGGAACCCGTGCTCGACCGCGCGGCAATTGCGCAGGCCGCCGAGGCGCTCGGCAGTGCGCAGGCCGCCTTCGACATGACGCTGGAATATCTCAACACGCGCAAGCAGTTCGGCCAGCTGATCGGCAGCTTCCAGGCCTTGCAGCACCGCGCCGCGAAGATGTTCACCGAACTGGAAATGACCCGCTCATGTGTCTCCGCCGCGCTCTCCGCGGTCGACGAGAAGGCCAATAATGTCAGCGAGCTGGCCAGTCTCGCAAAGGCGCGCGCAGCGGAAACCGTACATCTTGTGTCGAATGAGACCGTGCAGATGCATGGCGGCATCGGCATGACCGACGCGCATGACAGCGGCTTCTACATGAAGCGTGCGCGCGTCCAGGAAGCGCTATATGGCGGCGCCAGCTTCCA
>CAYXQV010000476.1:0-1560 GCA_964467505.1 uncultured Hyphomonadaceae bacterium
GCAAAAGCAGAAGGAAGCGGTCGATGCTGCGCTGGCCACGGCGATACTCTCCAATAACCTGGCCCAGGGGCGTTACCGTCAGGGGCTGGCCTCCATCCTTGCGACGCTTGAAACCCAGCGAAGCCTCAATGCAGCCGAGCAGAACGTGATCCTCACCGAGCAGGCGATCGCGAATGCGCAGATCGACCTCTTCCTGAGCCTTGGCGGCGACTGGACGGGCCCGACACCGCCACCTCAACCGGTCGACAATTCCTGAGCCCAACAGAGACAGAACCATGTCTGAACCTGACGAAATTCCCCCCGAAACAGCACCGGAAACAAGCGTTCGAAAGGGCTGGCTCAACGGCGTGTTGCAAGTCGTCCTCGTCTTCGGTGTCCTTGCCGCGGGTATTATCGCCAATCGCGTCCTTTCCAACGCATCGTCAGCGCCGCAGATCCGTTCAGCCAGCACAGCCAATGTGGCTGTCAGCGTCGTGCCGCCGGATGTGCGAGACACCCAGATCCGCCTTACGGAAACCGGCAGCGTTCAGGTGCGAAACTCCGTCGAGCTCAGCCCGCAGGTGAGCGGGCGGGTGGTCTGGGTCAATCCGGCGCTGGCTTCGGGCGGCTCGTTCCGGAGGGGTGAGGTTCTTTTCCGTCTGGACGATGCCGATTACCGCGCCTCGATCGAGCGGGCCGGTGCGGATCTCGCTGCCCGGCAAGCTGACCTGCAGGTCGAACAGGCCGAAGCCGACATTGCCCGGCGCGAATGGGAACTGGTCCAGCCAGGCGATCCCATCCCCTCCAATGTGGCGCGCGAACCGCAACTGGCCCGCGCCGAGGCGGCTGTTCGCTCCGCAGAAGCCGCACTCGCCGATGCCGAGCGGAGCCTCTCGCGCGTGAACTTCTCGCTGCCCTTTGACGGGCGGGTGCAGGCCACAACTGTGGAGGTCGGACAAAATATCATGGCCGGCCAGTCCTATGGTCGCGCCTATGAGTCTGGCGGGATCGAAGTGTCCGTTTCCGTCAATCCCGTCGCGCTTCAGGGGCTGGCTCCCGCTGAGGGACGCGTGGCCGTGGTGCGCCCGCGACAGCCGATCCAGTCGCAGCGCTATATCGCTTATGACGCGGTGGTCAAACGCGCCGATGCCGAGCTTGACCCGCAGACCCGGATGGCACGCCTGACACTTGAGTTCACCGAGCCCGTACCGCTCCTGCCTGGCGATTTCGTGGATGTCGAGATCACCGGTCCCGTCGTGCCGGGAACCTACCGGTTCCCCGAAAGCGCCCTGCAGGAGAATCTCAGCGTCTGGGTCGTCGATGAAGGCCGTCTTGCGTACCGCCAGCCGCAACTGGTCTTTTCCCAGGACGGCATGATCTCAGCCCTGCCTTTCGACAGTGGCAGCGGCATTGTCGTCAGTTCCCTGAACAATCCGAAGGAGGGCGATCTGGTAACGCTCTCCGATGGAGCCCGGCCATGAGCGCGCAAACGCCAGAACCGCGCGGGGTGATTGCCTGGTTCGCCCAGAACACAGTTGCCGCCAACCTTCTGATGTTCGCAATGCTCGTTGGCGGCGTGCT
>CAYXQV010000477.1:0-1557 GCA_964467505.1 uncultured Hyphomonadaceae bacterium
ACATCATCGAGCAGGCCCGCGCGCGCGGCCTGCGCCGGTTGAGCCTGGAGACCGGCACCGGTCCGGATTTCGAACCGGCAATCCGGCTTTACAAGGCCCACCATTTCAAGGAAGGCGAAGCGTTCGGCGACTATGTGAAAAGCGCCTTCAACTGTTTCCTGCACCGGGACCTGTGCCAGGGGCGCTGACAACCCGACCACAGAGGCCATGCGGGAAACGCCGCTGCGTGTGCCCCGAAATGGTCACAACTTATACGTTGCCATTTGTGCCGAAAACAGGTACTCTTCAGGATATGGAGGCGGATTGACAGTCCGCCGGTGCTGACAGGCTATAGTATCCGTTTTGATCAAGGGGTATGTGGGCTCCATTTTCGACCGTCTCGCAAGAGTGCGTTGGCGAGGATGAGGAGCTTGCGCATCACGGCGGTGATGGCGACCTTGGCCGGCTTTCCGGCGGCGGTCAGCGTTTCATATTTGGCTTTGAGATCGGCGTTGAAGCGTGTGGCGACGAGGGCGGGCATATAGAGCGCCTGGCGCAGATTGGCCCGTCCGCCCCGGATGAAAGCGCGGCCCTTCCAGGTACCGGACTGGCGCGTGACTGGTGCCAGCCCGGCAAGGCTGGCGACCTGCTTGCCGTCCATGGTGCCCAGTTCCGGCATGTCGATCAGCATGGCGAAGGCGGAGAGTTTTGCAATGCCGGGAATGGACAGAAGAATGGCAAAGCGCTCCGTGAGCGCATCGTCTTTTGCGATGAGGGCCTCCATCGCCGCCTCGAGGGCTTTAAGATCCGCATCGATCTGAGCGAGGCGTTCGGTATTCTGGCGTTTCAGCACGCTCAAGCGCAGATGTTTGGAGCGGTTCTTGGCGGCTGTCCGGTCCTTGATCAACGCCTGATGCGCCAGCCGCAAATCCTTTAAGTCATTGAGGACCGGGCTTGGGAGGGCGCGCGGTTCTGGCTCGATCATCGCCCCCATGCGGGCCAGCATGGCAGCGTCGATCCGGTCGGTCTTGGCCTGTGTGCCAATGGCCTCGGCAAACCGGCGGGCTTGGCGCGGATTGACCTTCACGAGCGGCAGGCCGGCGGTCCCCAGCGCCAGTTCGAAGGCGCGGTGATAAGGCCCCGTCGCTTCATAGACGACGCGTTTGACAGGCGCTCCTCGAAGCCATTTGATCAGCGCCCGGTGGCCCCGCCCGTCGTTGCGGTAGCGCTTGTGCGTGCCATCGGGCAGGCAGTGGACGTCGAGATGGTCTTTCGCGATATCGACGCCAATGGTAACCTCATTCATCTTTTCCATATCCTGTGCTTGTCATGCGGGCCTTGTGCCCGGGTATCCGTTCAGGTCTTCCTGGAAAAGACGGGGGTGATCCCACTCTAGCTCGACCCTAAAAAGGTCAGCACGTTACCGATCCATCCCCCGCCGCCGCAGGCGAGCTGCTACTCGCTCGCGGCGGTTCCATTCTCTCCGAAGGATGGGAAAAATCATAAGACAAGCGCGTTTACAATATTTCGAGCCGCTTCTGACGGAGCGATTTTGTGACAGGATCAAGCAAAGACGCG
>CAYXQV010000478.1:0-1553 GCA_964467505.1 uncultured Hyphomonadaceae bacterium
TGATCGTGATGAAGGATGGCCATCTGCGCGTGCTCGACGCCAAGGTCAGCTTCGATGGCAACGCCCTGTTCCGCCACCCGGACATCCAGGAATTGCGCGACAAGACCGAGGAAGACGCCAAGGAAATCGAGGCCAGCGAATGGGACCTCGCCTATATCGCGCTGGACGGCACGATTGGCTGCATGGTCAATGGCGCGGGCCTGGCGATGGCGACGATGGACATCATCAAGCTTTATGGCGAGGAGCCGGCGAATTTCTGCGATGTCGGCGGTGGCGCAAACGCGGAAAAGGTCTCGGCTGCCTTCAAGATCATCATGAAGGACCCGAATGTGAAGGGCATCCTCGTCAACATCTTCGGCGGCATCATGAAATGCGACGTCATCGCCGAGGGCGTCCTGCAGGCAGTCAAGGAAACCAACCTGCAGGTGCCGCTGGTGGTGCGCCTTGAAGGCACGAATGTCGAAGCCGGCAAGGCGATCATCGCCAATTCCGGCCTGAACGTCATCCCCGCCGACGATCTTGATGACGCGGCGCAGAAGATTGTCGCGGCGGTGCGGGGGTAGGCGGCTGTGCGGCAACTTGCGTAAAGTCGCTCCACATATTATGTGAAACACAGGATATGTGGAGCCGTCAGCCCGTGGGCACGAAGAACATCACGCTTGCGATTGACGAAGACCTGCTGGAGCGGGCCAGGCGCGTCGCGCTTGAGGAAAAGACCTCTGTCAACGCCATCATTCGTGATCTCCTGATCCGGAAAGTGGCGACCTCAACGACAATCCAGCGCCGCGAAGCGGCCCGTCGCCGTATGCGCGAGCTGTCGGAAAACACCACTACCCATATGCCCGAGGGCTGGACATTCGACCGGGAGGCCCTTCATGGCGAACGCTTTTCTCGACACGAACGTGATAATCTATGCGGCGACGGGAAAGCGGAATGAGCCTGAGAAACAGGCAATATCCCAAAGGCTCATTGATGAGGAAGACTTCGGCATTTCGGTCCAGACACTTGGTGAGTTCTACGCAAATATGCGTCGGCCAAAGTTCAACATGCCCATTGAGACGATCAACCAATGGGTCGCAAACCTGCTTGAGTTCGACTGCGTGACGGTTGATTCCGACATCTTCTTCACCGCGTCGCGCCTCTCCGAACGGTTCGGCGTGCCCTATTATGATTGCGCGCTGCTCGCCGCCGCCAAACGCCTTGGCGCGCGCACCTTCTACACAGAAGACCTCAATCACGGCCAGGACTATGACGGCGTCAAGGTCATCAATCCGTTCGTATAATCAACGCATTCGCTCAAGGAACTCCACCCATGTCCATCCTCATCGATCACAACACGAAGTGCATTGTGCAGGGCCTGACCGGCAAGACCGGCTCGTTCCACACCAACCAGGCGCTGGACTATTTCGGCACCAAGATGGTTGCCGGCACGCATCCGAAAAAGGCCGGCCAGAGCTGGACCGCGGACAATGGCACCCAGCTGCCGATCTATGCCACCGCGGGCGATGCGAAAGAGGCGACCGGCGCGAATGCCAGCGTGATCTATGTCCCGC
>CAYXQV010000479.1:0-1549 GCA_964467505.1 uncultured Hyphomonadaceae bacterium
TGCCCGGAAAACGCCACATGGCAAGCCTGTAAGGGTCGGATTTGGCACAAATACTCTCAGCAAATCCGGGCTCTCCGCGGGCGAGGGACGCTCCTGCGAGAGGGGTGGCGCGTGGCAGGAGGCATCAAGTTCCTCTGGCTGCGCGCCGCTTTCCCTCGCGTCCTTCTATCCCAGCAGGCCGAGCGCGGCAGGGCTTGCAAGAATGAGAGCCACACCCAGGACCATCCGGTAGATCACGAAGGGCAGGAAACTCATCCGCCTGATCAGCGCCATCAGTCCCCAGATCGAGGCAATGCCCGAGACAAATGACAGCGCGGCCACGATCAGCCCGTCTGAGAGTGTCGCAGCGGCATTCGGGGCAGGCGCCGCACTGGCCAGTTCGAGCAGCGCATAACCGCCTGCCGCGGCAAGCAGCGGCGCTCCGATCAGCATCGAGAAACGCGCCGCTTCCGGGCGTGAATAACCAAGCGCCCGGGCGGCTGTCATGGTGATGCCGGAACGCGACGTGCCAGGGATCAGCGCGGCGATCGCCTGGGTGGCGCCGATCAGGACGGCATGTTTCAGGGTCATGTCCTGCTCACCGCGCGACAGCCCGCCCCTGACATCTGCCCACCAGAGCAAGAGGCCGAACACGATGGTGGCCCCTGCGACCGTCCAGACACTGCGCATCCAGGCCTGCCAGCCTTCCGAAAGGAAAACCTCGTGAAACACGCCGGCCAGGACCGCAAAGGGTGTGGCAACAATGATGTGCAAGGCCAGGCGCGCGCGGGCCGAGAGCGCATTGGCAGGCTCGCGCCCGATGCCGACAAGCTCCAGCCCGCCCTGCACGGCCCGCGCGACATCCCTCCAGAAATAGACAAGGACGGCGAACAGCGTCCCAAGATGCGCCATGGAATTGATGAGCAACTCATCGCGCCCCTCAAGACCGAAAAACCCGGCCGCAAGCAGGACATGCCCGGACGAGGATATCGGGAGCCATTCCGTGATCCCCTGCACCAGCGAGATGATGACCAATTGGATAAGCGACATTGTGCGGCCCCGGATGCTGTCCTCCAGGCCTTATTCGCAACATACAGGCCAGACGCAAGCGAGATATTCGTATATCATTTCAATATTCTTATACGTTTTCCAGCGAGCGACAAAGATGATGTTCACCAGTAAAATTGGCAATCAAGTATCAGTTCGGTATGTTATGGAAATTTCCTGCTTGCAGACTGCACTGCCGGCGGCCTATATTCACGTCGTCAGGTTTCAGGAGGTGTGGCCTTGGTCCACAAGATGCTCAGATTCGTTCAGGTCGATCGCGCGATGCCGGACAAGCGCGGTGTCGAAGTGCGTGCGAAGGATTTCGACGAGATCTACGAAGCCTATTCGCCCGAAGCCGTTGCCGACCAGGCCGGACGTTGCTCGCAATGCGGCGTACCCTTCTGCCAGCAGGGCTGCCCGCTGCAGAACAATATTCCAGACTGGCTGATGCTGGCCGCCGAGGGCCGCATGGAAGAGGCCTATCGCGTCTCGGCCGCCACCAACAACATGCCGGAGATATGCG
>CAYXQV010000480.1:0-1549 GCA_964467505.1 uncultured Hyphomonadaceae bacterium
AGACTTGCGGAGCGCTGGCCGGCGCCGGAGAGGCCGGTCGCAACGACACCCAGGATGATCTGTTCTTTCGCTGCAATGGGGCGCTGAATGCGCCGGCAACGCCTGGCGCAACGGATCAGGGAGACATCCTCGACCAGTATCTGGGTGTCCAGAACATTGCCCAGCAATCGGACGGCATCACGCGGACCAACCGCGCCGACCAGCTTGTCGCCTCGCGCGTTTCGGCGATCGCCGGCCAGCTGCGATCGCGCCAGGTGGCTGGCATCATGGCGACCCGCCCGATCCTTCTTGCCTCCAACTCTCCCGATGACATCCCGGTTTCCGGCAGTGTGCGCGAGGGGCGGCTTGATGGCTTTTTCAGCCTTGGCGGCTATGATGGCGAGCAGGATTCCGACGGAAACGAGCTGGGCTTTGAAAATGATGGATACTGGATTGCTGGCGGGCTCGACTGGGCGTTCAGCGACCGGCTGATTGCCGGCGCAGCGGTCAGCTATCTGGACGGTTCGGCAGACTTCAACTCCATCGGGGGGCTCGATTCCGGTGGCTCGCTGGAAACCGAAAGCTGGTCGGTGTCGGGCTATGCATCCTACCTTGCGAGCGAGCGCCTGGAGCTGAACGGCCTTGTCGCATTCGGTCAGTCCGATTTTGACAGTACGCGCAGGATTTCGGTCACGGACAAGAATAACGGGCAGATCAACGACCCATCCACGCAGGATCTTGCCACTGTGGAACGCACAGCCAGTTCCTCCTCGCAGGCAGACACAGTGCAAATCAGCCTCGGTGGCTCCTATGCCTTTTATACCGATGGCGGCACGACGATCACACCCGCCGTAAACCTCAGCTACTACAATGCTGACATTGGCGCGTTCGAGGAAACCGGATCGAATGGTCTCGACCTCGAATTCGATGATCACGAGGTCGACTCCCTGCAGGCAACAATCGGCGCAACAGTTTCGCGGGCCATAAGTGCCGACTGGGGCGTGTTCCTGCCTTACGGACGTGCCCAGGCAGTCTTCGAGTTCGAGGATGACACGCAAGCCATCACGGGCCGTTACCGCGCAGCCATTGACCAGAATAGCGGCTTCACGATCACGACAAGTCCTGCTGATGAATCCAGCTTCAGGCTGGCTGCAGGCGCATCGGCTCAGTTTGCCAATGGTGTTTCCGGCTTTGCGGAGTATTCAACCACGCTCGGCCTGGAAAATGTTGACCATCAGGCGGTTTCACTCGGTCTGCGGGTCGAGTTCTGAGGCCGGTCTGTCGGAAAACCGTTCGGTTGAAAACCGATGCCTGCTCAAAAAACTAAAAGTCGAAGCACCTGTCCGTAAAGGAACGAAGATCAGGGAAATTACAGCAGCAGGCTGTTACTGTGCCGGGGTCAGCCAGGCGGCCTCCGCCGTGTCGACCACATCCGACATGATGTCGGTGATCTGGAAGTCCTTCGGCGTGTAAATGCGCCGCACGCCCATCTGTTTCAGCGCGCGCGCATCTTCCGGCGGGATGATGCCGCCCACGACCAGCGGGACATTTTCCAGCCCCGCCTCGCGCA
>CAYXQV010000481.1:0-1545 GCA_964467505.1 uncultured Hyphomonadaceae bacterium
GCAGGCGAGAAGCAGGGCGAGACACAGGCTGCGCATGATTGATTATCCTCGTTGGCAAGACGGGACATCGAATCTGACAGCCAGCGTGTCAAATGAAAAGCGGTGCCCTGAAAGTCAAAAAGCGCGCCTCAGCGCGAAGGCAAGGCCGCGATACGGAATCAGGCAAGAACAACCCTCTCGCGCGACCCATCGCGAAGCCGAAGGCGCAGCGGGCGGTCAGACAAGCAAGAGCCCCTGCCGGGGCATTCTCCGCCTGAAATCGATCCCCCGGATCGTTTTCTTCGCCTCCGGCGAACCGGCTGCGAATGGTGCGGTCGAGACGCTTAGAGACCAATAATTTTTTGTTATTTTTCATTGACATATAGGCCTCTCCCAAGAAAATGTATGTCAAGCTGTACCAACTTTGTATGCCAACCAACATTGGCCCTATTTCGCTCTTTTCTCGGGCTATGAACCTCCCCGGGTTTGCCGGAGGCTCCTTTTCTTGAGAGATTGGAGCCATGACAGAGAGAACGAGACAGGGGCGGTATTCGCCTGAGGTGCGCGAGCGTGCCGTGAGGATGGTCGCGCAACAACGCCATGAACACGGCTCGCAATGGGCCGCGATCGTGTCGATTGCGGGCATGATCGGATGTAGTGCGCAGACGCTGCACAATTGGGTGACGCAGGCTGAGCGCGATGCCGGCAAGCGGGCCGGGCCGACCAGCGAGGAGCGTGATCGCATCAAGGCGCTGGAGCGCGAGAACCGGGAGCTGAGACAGGCCAACGAGATCCTGCGCAAGGCCTCAGCTTATTTCGCACAGGCGGAGCGAGCCAAGGAACTTTAGGCGCCGGTCAAAGACATGATCCGGTTCATTGAGGACCACCGGGATCAGTACGGGGCCCTAGCCATCTGCAGGGTCCTGCCGATTGCCCCGTCCAGCTATTACGAACATGCCAGGCGCATCCGCCAACCACAGACGGTGCCGCCGCGTGTGCAGCGTGATGCCCGGCTGAAGCCGGTGATCAAGCGCGTCTGGAATGACAACTTCCGGGTCTATGGCGCGCCCAAAGTCTGGCGGCAGATGAACCGCGAGGGCGTCGCTGTCGCCGTTCGCAGGCGCACTCGAACGCATGGCGTTTGCCTGCTCACCACCGTCGAGCGTCTGATGCGTGCGACGGGATTGTCGGGTGTTGTTCGCGGCAAGGAGGTGCGCACCACCGTGCCAGATCCAGGCGCGCCATGTCCGATGGACAAGGTCAACCGGAACTTCAGCGCGCCTGCGCCGAACCGGCTCTGGGTCAGCGATTTCACTTATGTCTCCACCTGGAGCGGCTTCGTCTCGTTCGGGCCAGCCCTTGAACCGGTGGCGGGCAGGCCCTCACCCTTCGTCATTGATGCCTTCGCCCGTCGGATCGTCGGTTGGCGGGTCAGCCGGACGGCGCATGCAGGCTTCGTCCTGGATGCCTTGGAACAGGCGCTTCATGCCCGAAGGCCTGCTGCCGGTGGCGGCCTGGTCCATCACTCCGATCGCGGCAGCCAGTATGTCTCGATCAAGTATACAG
>CAYXQV010000482.1:0-1544 GCA_964467505.1 uncultured Hyphomonadaceae bacterium
CAGGTCGGCTCTTTCATGGTCAGCCAGCGCTGATAGGCTTTCAGCCGCCAGTCCAGCAGCCAATCGGGCTCGTCCTTCTTGGCCGAGATTAAGCGGACTATATCCTCGCGCAGGCCCAGCGGGGCGAGATCCTGCTCGACATCGGTGGAAAAGCCCGCCGAATAATTTTTCGACTCGAGCGCCCTTGCAGCATCGACCGTGCCCTGTTGGATACTTTCTTTCACGTGGATATCATCGGCCATGTCAGGCGCTCTCCTTCAGGATCGTGCGACGCGCAGCCTTCAACCACGCCTCGGTGACAGTGGTGAAATCATCGCTCACTGTCTGCCATCCGAAACTGGTGCGGATGGCGCATTCTGCAAGGGTATCGGGCACACCCATCGCACCAAGGACAAGCGAGCGTTTCACCTTGCCCGACGAGCACGCCGCGCCAGACGACACCGCCACGCCCTCAAGATCAAGCGCCATGATCTGGGTCTCCGAGCGAAAGCCCGCTGCGGCAAAACACGAGGTGCCGGCCAGACGCGGCGCGCGCTCACCCAACACGCTGATGCCGGCCTCGGACTTCAGGCGCGCTTCCATGGCATCACGATCACCCGCGAGCGCGTCATGTTCGGCAAGCCTGGCCGCGCTCGCCTCTGCCGCCGCGCCGAAACCTGCAATCCCGGCCACATTCTCCGTGCCCGAACGCAGGCTGCGCTCCTGCCCGCCGCCGAGAAGGACGGCTTTCAGCGGCGCACCCGGCCGGTGCCAGAGTGCACCAACCCCTTGCGGTCCGCCGGCCTTGTGCGCCGACAGCGCAAGATAATCGACACCGAGCATGGCCACCGAGACCGCCACTTTCCCGAGCCCCTGAACCGCATCGCAATGCACCAGCCCGCCCGCTTGCCTGACCATGGCGGCGGCCTCCCGCACCGGCTGGATCACGCCGGTTTCATTATTGGCCAGCATCAGGGCAAGTATGGGCTTGCCTTTTTCTGCATGGTCCCAGCCCTTCAGCGCGTCTTCGAGGCTTTGCAGGGACATCTGGCCATCAGGCTGCGCATAGATCGTCTCCACAGCCACGCCGGCCCGCCCGGCATTCTGCGAAACGGCCTCATGCTCCAGCGCCGAAACCAGCAATGTCGCCTCGCCATCAAGCGCGGCCACAGCCCCGTGCAGCGCCAGCGCACTGGCTTCGGTGCCGCCACTGGTGAACACGATATCTTCGGCACGCGAGCCGATGACCCCGCCGACCTGCGCGCGTGCATGCTCCACTGTCTTGCGTGCTGCCCGGCCCGGCCCGTGCACGCTCGACGGGTTCGCGCCCAGCTCCAGCGCGGCGAGAATGGCCTCGCGCGCTTCGGGCCGCAGCGGCGCGGTCGCATTGTAGTCGGCGTATATCATCAGCCCTGATGTAAGCCCTTGGCGCCACCAGCGAAAGTGCCGGCGCGCAAAACCTACTGTGCGGCTTCGCTGTGCGGCTGGAAGCTTTCTGAAGACTCGGCCTATGGCAGGCTGACCTCCACCCGCGTGCCCTTGCCCGGCGCGGTCTCGATGCGGAC
>CAYXQV010000483.1:0-1540 GCA_964467505.1 uncultured Hyphomonadaceae bacterium
GCGACCAGTCGCCCGCCGCCATCGCCGCCTTCCGGGCCAAGATCGAGGACCCAGTCAGCGGTTTTCACGACATCGAGATTGTGCTCGATCACCACCACCGTATTTCCGGCATCGACAAGCTCCTGCAGCACTTCCAGCAATTTGCGCACATCCTCGAAATGCAGGCCGGTCGTCGGCTCATCGAGAATATACAGCGTGCGTCCGGTTGCGCGTTTCGACAGCTCCTTGCCGAGCTTGACGCGCTGTGCCTCGCCGCCAGACAGCGTTGTCGCCTGCTGGCCGACCTTGATATAGGACAGGCCAACCCGGTTCAGCGTCTCCATTTTCGAGGCAATGGCCGGCACGGCGGTAAAGAATCGGGCCGCGTCCTCCACGGTCATGTCGAGCACATCGGCGATGGATTTGCCCTTCCATGTCACTTCCAGCGTCTCGCGATTGTAGCGCTTGCCGTTGCACACCTCGCAGGTGACATAGACATCGGGAAGGAAGTGCATCTCGATCTTGATGACGCCATCGCCCTGGCAGGCCTCGCAACGCCCACCCTTGACGTTGAAACTGAAACGACCGGGCTTGTAGCCCCGCGCCTTTGCCTCTGGCAGGCCGGCATACCAGTCGCGGATCGGGCCGAATGCGCCGGTATAAGTGGCCGGATTGGAGCGCGGCGTGCGTCCGATCGGGCTCTGGTCGATATCGATCACCTTGTCGAGATGCTGCAGGCCCTCCAGCCCCTCATGCGGCGCGGGCACCGCCGAGGCGCCGTTCAGCTTGCGGGCCAGAGCCTTGTACAACGTCTCGATGATCAGGGTCGACTTGCCGCCGCCTGACACCCCGGTCACGCAGGTCAGAAGGCCGAGCGGAATGCTCGCCGTGACATCGCACAGATTGTTGCCGCTGGCCCCCTTCACCGTAAGCTGCCGCGAAGGTTTGCGCGGGCGGCGGTTCTTCGGGATGGCAATTTCCTTCTCGCCGCTGAGATAGGCCCCGGTCAGGCTTTCGGGATGGGCGACAATCTCATCAGGCGTCCCTTGCGCGATCACTTCGCCGCCATGCACGCCGGCGGCCGGGCCCATATCGATGACATGGTCAGCGGTCAGGATCGCGTCCTCGTCATGCTCGACCACGATCACCGAATTGCCGAGATCGCGCAGCCGCCGCAGTGTTTCCAGCAGACGGTCATTGTCGCGCTGGTGCAGGCCGATGCTTGGCTCATCAAGCACGTAAAGCACGCCGGTCAGGCCCGACCCGATCTGGCTGGCCAGCCGGATGCGCTGGCTCTCACCACCTGAAAGTGTCCCTGACGCGCGGCCAAGACCGAGATAGTCGAGGCCGACATCATTGAGGAATTTCAGCCGGTCATTGATCTCCTTGAGGATCCGCCCGGCGATTTTCTGCGATTGCGGGCTGAGCGCGTCGCTGACCGTGGCGAACCAGGCCGCGGCCTGACGGATCGACAGCACCGAAATGTCGGCGATGTCATGGCCTGCAACCTTCACCGCGAGGGCTTCCGGTTTCAGCCGCTTGCCGGCGCAGGTCGGGCAGG
>CAYXQV010000484.1:0-1534 GCA_964467505.1 uncultured Hyphomonadaceae bacterium
CAAATGCCATGCCGGCTCCCACGAGCAGGGCGTATCTCAGCGTGGTCCTGTGCATCTTCAGTCTCCTGTGGATTTGCCCGACCGATGATCCGCAGTCGGCGCTTCGACGAAGCTGATAATGATTATGATAATGAGTTGCAACAAGAATTTGAGAATCGTTCGCCTCAAGTCGAGACAATCCCGCATCGCACGCCTGACGATCATTGGGCTCCTGCCCGTCAATCACGCTGGTCTCTCCCCGCTCAAACCCAGGGAATGCGCTGCCCCATGACTTCGAAGCCCGACCTCAGTGGTGCATCAGACTCGAAGTGTGAGTTTGTTCGAGGACGACTTGAGGCCTGGTCTGGCCCTTGATGGACTTCTACCACTTCCGACTAGGCTCACCTGGTCATTTCGCCCCAAGCCTATGTCTCTTTCCGGGATCTTGAAGACGTTCCGGTCACAGTTGCGGGACGGTCGGAGTGGGCCGAACCCAGCCACGCCGGGGACACCTTCCCCCACCACACCCAATTTCACCGCACCGTGATCGCCGGGCCCGCGAAGTTCAGGAACCAGCGCTGGCCCGGTTTTTCGCCCGGTCGCATGGCGCGCACCATCAGCACGGCCTCGCCCGGCGCATCTTCCGGTGCCGAGGTGCCTCCAAGACCCAGCCGTGTCGAAACCTCTCCGCCGCGCCCATTGCGCCAGAGCGCTTCCTCCGGGGTCCAGTCTTCCAGCCGGATGCTGAAGCTCACCCGCTCTCCGGCACTGACAAAAGCCGGAGGGGGCGGAAAGATCTCCCCGCCGCGCGTGACGAAAAGCTGTGTCACTGCCACCCGGTCACCGACACGCACAATGCCGATGGCCATGTCGGTCCAGCGCGGATCGAGGATGTTGCGGCGATGGCCGGGGCTGTCCATCAGGCCCTGATGCAGGCGCTGCGCGATCTCACCCGCCTGCCAGGCCCCCGCCGCCAGAGCGAGATTCTCCGCCTGTGAGCGGCTGAGCAGGCTGCGGTCGAGCAGGGCGATCCGGTCCGGCGCGGAACGCGCGTCCGGTCCGACATGATCGAAGAAATCATTGGCCGCCATGTCGAGACTGTGAAACCGCGCCGGCAGGAGCAGTTCCCGGCGCAAGCCAAGCTCCGGCAGGCCCTCGGCCACCCGCGTCCCGTTCACCATGTCGAGAAATTCCGCTTCCATCTCCATGAGGATGCGTGCATCCGCTGGCAATTCAGCCAGGCAAGCCTTTGCGAGCGGCACATATCCGGCCGCATCTGCAGGCCGGGTGTCAGGCGAGAGGTCGCATGTGGCCTGTGCTGGCAGGGCGAGCGTCATCAGCAGGCCGAAAAGGGTCAGAGTCTTTCGCATTCCGGCGAGATTGCCATGGCGGACCGGTCTGTCCAGCCCCGATGTCACTCCGGCGCGAGCCCACCCACCTGCAGGATGCCCGCCGCGCGCAGCCTTTCCAGAACCGGCGCCATCATGCGCGCGATCGCCTCTCCGGAAGGCCGCACGCGTCCATAGGCCGGAAGTCCCTCATCGGCGATCACCAG
>CAYXQV010000485.1:0-1531 GCA_964467505.1 uncultured Hyphomonadaceae bacterium
GCTTACCGCGCGACGAGCACCACGCTCCCGCGCGGGTGATTAGAACGCCGCCACGATAAGCTGTCGCGGGTAATCGAAGTCCCGGGCCTAGTCCGCGGCTCTCATCGCGCGTTAAGTGGATCGCCCGTTTCACCTGAAGTGGATCACCCATTTCACCATGTGGATCCCCCGTTTCACGCAAGGACACTTTCTTCGCCTGACGGGTCTCGCTCCAGTGGAGCCAGGCGCCGAGCGGAGAGTGGTTCACGCGAACCGGATCGAACCTAAAGTTCAACGAAGTGCCGCAGGCGGTGCTGAATGCTCTGGGGCTGTGAACGATGAAGGCGTACGACGGCATTCTACCGGGGAGCGTCATGCAGCAGTTCCCTTCAGGGACGGCAGCAGCGACGTTTGGCGACTGGGTCGCGAACCACGTCGGCCTTGAACAGGTGCTGGGGCTTGCGGGCTTCCTCGCACCCGAGTTCGTCGAGGTAAAGGGCCACGTATTCTGGGATCGCCATGTTGGAGAGGACCTCGACAAGCTGGAGCAACTGAGCACCCCCTTCGGCGGCGATCCCAAAACAGTCGAGCGGTACTACAACATCGTCAACCTCGGCGAGTTCTTCCTGGCGAGTGCTGATCAGTCCGTGCACCAAGAGGACCTTGTCGAGGCCTTTGGGCGCGTACTTCAGCACTTTTGGAGCTTCGCCCTGGGTGCACGCTTTCCTGATCGCGTGTACCGCTTCGAGGTCGCGCATGATTTGTTTGACGAAGAGGGGCTTTGTCTCACGTTTTGGCGAGACCGGGGCTGAGTGATTCCGGCCCAATCGCGCACAAGCTTGCCCTGCCGCAAGGGGAGTAGGCGGTCATGCGCAGCGCTTGTTGCCGGCACCTAGGACGCGCGGACGCCCGAACTCGGGACCGGCGAACGGAGCGTTCTACGCAGATCCGAAGGGCAATGTAGTTCCGACGCCGCCAGGTGGCCGGATTGACGGTTCTCCGGACGGCCAGCTGACCGATGACATCGAGCGAGTGAAGAGCATCGCCGCAGGCACCGATGCCGCTGTAGACCCCGGGCTTGTGTCGGTCGCTAGCGTCCTTCGTCTCGCCGGGGAGCAGGGCCTGGTCGCGATGAAGGGAAAGCGCGCCCCTGGCTCCGAGTCAACGCGGTTGCGAACGCGACCGTGCCTTCCCGTCCACGCCACCCCACGCCTCCATTTCAGACGGTAGCGAGTGCTATGCGCTGGGCGTATAGAAGTTGTCTAGCGCTCGAAGGCAGCGACTCAGGCTTACGGAGCGTTCCGCGGCATCGCGGGGTTTCCATTTCTCGAAGACGAATTCAGTCAGAATGTCATTGTAGAGCGGGCCAATTCTGGCTGTGGTGTGGAGTCTCGGTGGTATGCCCTCTCTGACAGAACGCTTCGAACTGCTGCGCGCGAGGGAGACTATCGTGTGTTTAGGATCGGATTCGGCATCTGGGTTGAGCGGAAGCTGGGAGGGTCAAGTCCCGATTCTTGTGTGAATGGTGTTGAATGCTCCTCAGTGTCTCATG
>CAYXQV010000486.1:0-1529 GCA_964467505.1 uncultured Hyphomonadaceae bacterium
GCGACCTGAATTGTCGCGATCAGCAAGGGCAGGATGCCGAATTTTGCATCGGCGAAAACAGGTGTCCATTCGGTGCCGGTGAGGAAATCGAACAGCGGAACCTGGCGGAAGAAATCGAGCGACTCGCGCACAAGGACAAACACGACAGCCGTCGTCACGAAAACCGAAAGCGCTGCGCATAGGAACAAAAGCACGCGCATGACGCGCTCAACGAGGCGACGTCGCGCAATGAAACCCGACCTCAACAGATCGTCTGCGGAAGGGATCTGCTTCATCGCGTGGGGCTCCTGCCTTGCGAGCGCGTAAACCGTGACACTTGCTGCGCCTTGTCAGTTTCGGACCAAATCCAGGCCTATTCCGGCGCGCTGGCGGGCACTGCCATCAGATCCTCGATGCTGACCCCCACCTCTGATCCGCCGTCAAAATACGTCCCGGTGACGCGGCTTGCGACCTTCTGGCGGCCCAGGTCAAACGCGTTTTCCGGCAGTGGCACATAGCCGACCTCGCGAACAAGCGAGACGCCGTTGCGCGGGTCCATCATGAAGTCGGCATAGGCCTGGACTTCAGGACGGTCCAGCCGGTCAGCATTGATATACATGAACAGCGGGCGAGCGAGGGGCTGATAGGACCCGTTGCCAGCACTCTCGATTGTCGGCGCGACGCAGGCCCCGTCCGCCTGCCGGATGGCCACAGGCTTGAGCCGTGTGCGGTTCTCCTCCAGATAGGCAAGACCAAGGAAGCCGAGGGCATTCACATCGCTGGAGACCCCCTGCACCGTGATATTGTCGTCTTCCGTGGCGGTATAGTCTCCGCGCGATGAGTGCTCCACGCCGGTGATGGCAAAGGTGTAATAGTCATAAGTGCCAGAATCGGTCCCGGCACCAAACAGCCGGAGCGGCGCATCGGGGAAGGTATCGCGTACCTGCGACCAGTTGGTCACCTGCCCCTGGGCTTCAGGTGCCCAGATCGTGGCCAGTTCTTCGACGCTCATGCAGTCTGCCCAGTCATTGTCGGGATGCACAACGTTTGCGAGGCCATCCATGGCGACAGGCAGCTCGATATAGGCGACGCTTCTTTCAGCGCACGCAGCAATTTCACTGTCGCGGATCGGCCGGGATGCGCCCGTCACATCGCTTTCGCCGCGGCAGAATTTCTGGAACCCGCCACCTGTGCCCGACAGTCCCACCGTGACCCGCGTGCCCGTCGCGTTCTGGAATTCCTCAGCGAAGGCCTCGGAGATCGGGAAAACGGTCGATGAGCCATCTACCTGGACAACGGACGGCTGGCTGGATGTTTCGCCGCCGCCGGCCTCGTCGCCGCCACCGCCACATGCCGCCAGCAGGGCGATTGCGCCGGTGATCCAGATACGTCTCGCGAACACTGCTGCTTGAACCATTGTCAGATCGCCTTTTAGCCACTGCCCACGCCACAAACCGCAATATAGCAAAATTGCGACAGTTTCTTATCAATGTGAGCCTCTGGCACATCCTGGCAGCAGAGACGGCATTCCACGAGCGTGTTCGGATGGT
>CAYXQV010000487.1:0-1527 GCA_964467505.1 uncultured Hyphomonadaceae bacterium
GGCCATGAATAGTGTGACCGGCCCCAAATCGTTATGTCTCAAAATGCGCCCCTTCGAGCCGGTCCCTCCTCTCCAAAAGCCAACATGATGTGCCTCTACCGCGCAGGGTGTATTAGTAATGGAACGATGCAGTTCGTTTTCTACGATACCGAAACCACGGGCACGATCCGGGACTTTGACCAGGTGCTGCAGTTTGCAGCGATCCTGGCCGATGAGAGCTTGGAGGAGGTCGACCGGTTCGAAATCCGCTGCCGCCTGCTGCCCTGGGTCGTCCCTGCGCCGATGGCGCTTGCGGTGACCGGCATTCGGCCCGCGCTCCTGGAGGACGCCTCGCTGCCGTCCTTCTACGACATGATGGGCGAAATCCGCGCCCGGCTCACGGGCTGGGGCCCTTCTGTCTATGTCGGCTACAATTCCATGCGGTTCGATGAGCCCATGATGCAGCGCGCCTTCTGGCAGGCCCTGCACCCGCCTTACCTTACCGTCACCAACGGCAATGCCCGCATGGACCTTCTGCCCCTGGTGAAGGCGGCCGCCTATCTCCATGACGGCGCGCTTGTGTATCCACAAGGCGAGAACGGCCGGAGCGGCTTCAAGCTCGACCAGCTCGCCCCGCTCAATGGCTTTGCCCATGAGCGGGCTCACGATGCGCTGGGCGATGTGGAAGCCACCCTGCATGTCGCGAAACGGCTCTCGGTGAGGTGCGGCGATCTCTGGGAGAATGCAGCAAGGCGGGCCGCGAAACCTGCCATGGCAGGGCTTTTATCTTCTGGAGAACCCGTCCTGGTCGCCGATTACTTTGCAGCGCCCGCCCCCTGGTGGGGCAGGGCTATCGCATATGAGCGAGTAGCCTGGTGAGGAAGGCTTCATCCCAGGCTGCGCGCTTGATCTTGCCTTTGAGAGATCCTTTTTCAGTGTCAGTCTTGAGGATGTTGAGCGCGAGTTTTCGCACCATCGACAGGTTTTGCGCCCCATGGCCGGCGCGGTTTCTGGCGGCATCCTCGCCGAGGGCGACGTCAAGCGTCCAGTGAAGATTGTTCTCGATGGACCAATGGGAGCGCACGACGTTTGCGAGCCGCTCTGCGGAGAGGCAAGTCGACAGGATAAAGAAACGTGTGCCGGTGGTTTCAGTGCCGTCGGCGGTCTGGCGCACGGCCTCGACGCGCGCAACGGCGCAGGCTCCGGGAAAGCCGCAGAACGCTTCGATATCGGGCGCGGGAACGATGCTGGCGCGGCGGACTTCAGCCCGGTCGTGCCGGTCTTCGACATCGCTTATCGCGACATCGCCCGGCACCGCGCCGAGCAGGCGTTCAGCTTCGGCCAGCAGGCGGGGCTGGTTTGCCTTGATGCTGAGCGCGTAATCGCCGCCGGCACCCGTGATCGCTGCCGCCACGTCCTTGCGGCAATGCAGGGCGTCGGCGGTGACGATGCAGCCGTCAAGGTCAAGCAAGGCCACAGCATCAAGCACGCCCTGAACTTCGTTGCGGCCGGGGGCGACACGCTGGGCGATGACGAGGCGCGCTTCGG
>CAYXQV010000488.1:0-1526 GCA_964467505.1 uncultured Hyphomonadaceae bacterium
AAAAGTCTTTTTCATATCGAGCGTGTTTTTACTTGAATAAAGCAGGGAATATGCTTAATATTTAGTAGATATAGCCCTAAGTACAAAGCTATCCGATTACACACTATAATTTAAAATTAGTTGCTTAAAAAATCAAGTTTTTCGGGCTTTTATCGATAATTTCAATAAGAGATTAATTGTAAAAAGGAGTTTACAATGAAGAAAAAGCATTTAATGATGGTTGTATTGGTTTCGGTTTTGGTTTTATCAGTGGCGGGATTTGTGAATGGAGTCACGGGTTCATATGATGTCGACTATTCCGAACCTTCAAGTGTAGTGGAAAACGCTATTGCAATGGTGCTAAATAAGGACTATGAAGCAATGCTTGAGGTTACCGCGGATGGACAAAAGGAAAAGACTCAGGAAATTATCGATGAGTTAGAAACAAATTCCTCTTTTGAGGATGAATTAGAGGATACTTTCAGTCGGGTTGTTGACTATGATATTATACAAGCCGACATTTTCACTAATGAGAATATATATTACTCGATTGTTAATACCAGATGGGTCATGGAATTCAGTGGAATCCAACCGACTACCGGGGTGACGATTATCCAAGAAAATGAACGAGATTTTGACTTGGTTTTCGTAGATTATCTTCTGCGTGAGTATAATGGAAGTTGGTATATTATCTCACAAAAAAATAAGTAATTAGAGGTTCCATGTCTATCCGAAAGATTATTACCCGCAAAGGCAAGCAGAAGCTAACTGTACTCACCGCCTACGATGTTTTTACCGCCAAAATACTTGAAGAGCAAAATATCGATATCATACTGGTTGGCGATTCGGTGGGGACAGTCATCCTTGGTTATGAGAATACCTTACCCGTGACGTTGGAAGATATCATTCGTCACACTCAAGCAGTGCGCAGGGGAGCCCCCAATACATTTCTGGTCGCCGATTTGCCGTTCGCAAGCTATGGCGCTGATATTGAAGCTACGGTGAATAATGCCGCCCGCTTAATCAAAGAGGCCGGTGCCGACGCGGTCAAGCTGGAGGGGGGCATGGAGTTTGCCGATACCATTCAAGCGCTTACTCGAATAGGGATACCGGTGATGGGCCATATCGGACTCAAGCCGCAATCCGTCCTCAAAGAGGGCTATCGTATCGCAGGACGCGACCAAGCTCAAACAGCTTCCCTAATCGAGGATGCCAAGGCTATTGAAACAGCCGGTGTCTTTTCGATTGTCCTGGAGGGTACGACCGAGGAAGCCGCACGGGCGGTAAGCGATACGGTCAAAGTACCTACTATCGGCATTGGTTCCGGCCGATTCACCGATGGGCAAGTGCTGGTAACTCCCGACCTTCTGGGGATGGACCCGAAAGCCGATTTTACTCACAACCGTAAGTTCGCTGACCTCCATTCCGTCATTTCGCAAGCGGTGAAACAGTATTCTCAGGAAGTTCGTGACGGTAAATTCCCCTGCGAGGAAAATTTGTTTCATCAATCCGAGGAATAGGGTATTAGATGATAGACCGCTATTTGA
>CAYXQV010000489.1:0-1501 GCA_964467505.1 uncultured Hyphomonadaceae bacterium
GATGCAGATGGCGGTCTTGCCGGTCTGGCGGTCGCCGATGATCAGCTCGCGCTGGCCGCGACCGACCGGGATCATCCCGTCGATTGCCTTGATGCCGGTCATCATCGGCTCGTGCACCGACTTGCGCGGGATGATGCCCGGCGCCTTCACGTCGACCCGGCTGCGCGCGGCCACGTCGGCAAGCGGCCCCTTGCCGTCGATCGGCTCGCCCAGCGCGTTGACCACGCGGCCCAGGAGGCCTTTGCCCACTGGCGCGGCGACGATCTCGCTGGTCCGCTTGACCGTATCGCCCTCGGCAATGCCGCGGTCGTCGCCGAAGATCACCACACCGACATTGTCGGCTTCGAGGTTCAGGGCCATGCCCTTCACCCCGTTCTCGAACTCCACCATCTCACCAGCCTGGACGCTGTCGAGGCCGTGGATGCGGGCGATCCCGTCACCGACGGAGAGCACCTGGCCAATATCGGCCACTTCGGCTTCGATTCCGAAGGATTCGATCTGGCGTTTCAGGATTCCGGAGATTTCTGCAGCGCTGATATCCATTGTCAGGTCACGCTCCCTTCATGGCGGCGTTCATACGGTCAAGTTTCGAGGCGATGCTGGCATCGATACGCTTCGAACCGATCTGGAGCTGGATACCACCGATCAGGGCGGCGTCCACTTCCTCGGCGATCTCGATATTGCTGCCCACGGTCTTCGAAAGGATGTCGGCAATCCGCGCGCGCTGGCTGGCAGTCATCGGCGCAGCGGTGCGTACCGTGGCCCGGCGGATGCCGCGCTGGTTCGCATAGAGGGCATCGAAGGCGCGCCGTGCAGCGGGCAGCTCGCGGGCCCGGCCGTTCTGCGCCACCACGCCGATGAAGTTCACCAGCAGCGGCGCAACGCCGGCCGCCTTCGCCACTTCGGTCAGCGCAGCGGTCTTGTCATCGCGCGAATAGGCCGGCGAATCGATCAGGCTGCGCAGGTCGTCATTCTCGCGCACCAGCGCGTCGAAGCCGGTGAAATCACGATGAACATCCGAGAGCTGGCCCTTGTCCTGGGCAAGTTCGAACAGGGCGCTGGCATAGCGCCGGGCCGCTTCGGAGGCGGTCGAGAGGGAAGCCTTGGCCAAGGTATCGTCCATTATCAGAAGGGCGGGAACCCGGTTCGAAGACACGAATTCGGCGGGCGAGAGAACCCCACCCCCAAAAGTTCAGCGGGGCGTAGCATCCCCCCTTCACGCTGACAACATGGGTGAAGGTCGAATACCGCGTCAGATGGGCGCGGACGTGAAAACTGGGTGAAGGTCAGGCGAAGTTCCGGTGAAGGTCTGTCGATCCGATGCGATGCAGGCGGCGTGAAGGCAGGCGAGGTGTCCCACAGCTGGTGCCGGGCCCCTTCGCCGGCATTCCGTTGGAAATCTCCGGGCCGCCGGGGAGACCTGGGCATGCGCGCGGGGCGCCACGATCTTTTCCGGGGGTTTCTGTCCGCCCCCCGGCGTTCCGGGGTATAGTACCTCCCA
>CAYXQV010000490.1:0-1501 GCA_964467505.1 uncultured Hyphomonadaceae bacterium
GTTAGCGCGGTTTCCGACCAAATTGCACCAGCTGGCGAGATGAATCTTGTGATCTGGCCAGCAGCAGACCGGCACTGCTTCAGTCAGGCGGTGTGCTGGCAAGCTGGTCGAGGATCGCGTCCCCCATGGCCTGGCATGACAGCTCGCCGCCGAGATCGCGTGTGCGCGCGCCGGCGTCCAGTGCCCGGGCCACACCCGCATAGACGCGGTCGGCCGCCTCAGCGCGACCAAGCGACCATCGCAGGGCCATTTCCAGCGAAAGAATGGCGGCACACGGATTGGCGATCCCCTGGCCGGCAATATCGGGCGCCGAGCCATGCACCGGCTCGAACAGTCCCGGCGCGCCCGGCGGCCCGAGCGCGGCAGAGGGCAGCATGCCGATGGAGCCAGTCAGCATCGCAGCTTGATCGGAGAGTATGTCCCCGAACAGGTTGCCCGCCAGGATCACGTCGAACTGGCCGGGCTCGCGGACAAGCTCCATGGCGCAGGCATCGGCATACATGTGGCTGAGTTCCACACCATCGCCTTCCGCCTCATGCAGGCGCGAGACTTCCTGGCGCCAGAACAGGCCGCTCTCCATCACATTCGACTTTTCCACCGAACACACCCGACCGGCGCGCCCGCGCGCAATCTCGAAGGCCACGCGGGCCACGCGCTCGACCTGCGGGGCGGTGTAGACTGCGGTGTCGAAGCCTCGCCGAACCCCGGACGCATCACTATCGATGCCGCGCGGCTCGCCGAAATAGACCCCGCTGGTCAGCTCACGCACGATCATGATGTCGAGGCCCTCGACCTTCTCGCGTTTCAGCGAGGATGCCGACACGAGCGCGGGAAAACAGAAGGCCGGGCGCAGATTGGCGAACACGTCAAGTTCCTTGCGCAAGCGCAAAAGGCCGGCTTCGGGGCGCCTCTCGCGCGCCTGCTGCGCCCAGTCCGGTCCGCCGACCGCCCCCATCAGGATGGCACGGGCCGCGCGCGCCTCCTGAAGGGTCTCGTCGGTCAGCGGCACACCGCTGGCATCGATAGACGCCCCGCCGATCAGGCCGCTTGTGATATCAAGATCAGGCGCGACGGTCCGTGCCACGCGCGCGGCCTGCTCGATGACCTCCGGGCCGATCCCGTCGCCGGGCAGAAGAAGAAGTTTGTCGCTCATGGTCACTCCGTGATGAGGCGCGTGGCGGCGACATGAGACATCGCCAGAAGCGTCGTTGCGCCGTCAGGACTGCGGCTCAAGCCAGGGCATGGAAAGCCGGCGCTGGCTCTCATAACGATCTATGTCGCTGCCTGCGCGCAATGTCGTGCCGATCTCGTCGAGGCCTTCCAGCAGGTTCTGTCTGGCGCTTTCGCCGATCTCGAATGCATGCACCTGCCCGTCGGGCGCGGTGACGCTCCGGGCTTCCAGATCGACCGTGAAGACGTGATTGCCGCCGCCTGCCTGCTGGGCGAGCGCTTCGCAGGTCTCCGCCGGCAGGACGACCGGGAGAATGCCGTTCTTGAGGCA